>PLZZ01000190.1:0-45020 GCA_003153585.1 Acidobacteriota bacterium
ACCCGGAGACGGTGTTGAGTTATGGCTATTGGGAGCGGCATTTCGGCCGCGATCCCGGGATATTGAACAAACAACTGGTTGTGAACGGAGTTTCCATGACAGTTGTGGGTGTAGTGGCTCCGGGATTTTTTGGAGTCCAGGTGGGACAGACGCCGGACATTTTCATACCCATCACGATGAAGGCCCAGATGACTCCGAACTGGGACGGACTTGCCGACCGCAAAGATCATTGGCTGGCAATGCTGGGAAGATTGAAACCCGGCATGAGCCTTCCGAAGGCGGAAGCTGGAATCGCGCCGGAATATTCCGCGGTCTTACAGTCGGAAGCTTCGGACTTGAAATCATCGCCGGAAAGAAAAAAACAATTTCTGGACAAAAAAATCCTGCTGGATACGGGATCGCACGGACGTCCAATCCTGCAGCACGACGCGGGCAAGCCTCTGATAATTCTGATGTCGATGGTGGGATTGGTGCTGCTGATCGCCTGCGCGAACCTGGCTAGCCTTCTGGTAGCTCGCGGTGAAGCAAGGCAGAGAGAGATCGCGGTACGGATGGCGATAGGAGCCGGGCGGTGGAGGTTGATACGGCAGCTTCTGACAGAGAGTTTGCTGATTTCGCTGGCAGGAGGGGCGGCGGGGTTGCTGGTGGGATCGTGGACGCTCGGGGCGCTGGTGGGTTCCATACCGGAGAGCATTGGCGCCCAAGGCTTGCAGGCGAAGTTTGACTATCGCGTGCTTCTCTTCGCATTGGGGATCTCCATTCTGACCGGATTGCTATTTGGGTTGATACCGGCGCTGCGATCAACCGGCGCGGACTTGCAAAGCACGCTGAGAGAACAGGGTGCGAATGTTTTCGGCGGGAAATCGAATGTGCGATTGCGCAAGGCGCTGCTGGTGTCACAAGTGGCGCTGACGGTAGTGTTGCTGGCGGCTGCGGGATTCTTTGCGCAAAGCCTGATAAATCTGAAAGGGCAAAATCTTGGAGTGAAGACGGATCACGTAATCCAATTCGCGGTGGCGCCTGAACTGAATCGTTATACTCCGGAACAAACAGTCGCGCTGGCCGACCGCTTGAGAGAAAACATCGGAGGCTTGCCGGGTGTGCGCTCGGTGAGCGTGGCGGAAATGTCGTTGCTCTCGAACAGCGATTCCTTTGCAAATATCACCGCGGAGGGCTACACGGTCTCGGAAGACACAAATACGGACGTCCAACAAAACTGGATAGGACCAAATTTCTTTGCGACTTTGGGAATTCCACTGTTGTCCGGGCGCGAGTTCGATAATCGCGATACCTCCACTGCGCCTAAAGTCGCAATTGTCAGCGAAAAAATGGCGCAGACATACTTTCGCGGCCAGAACCCGATTGGCCGCCACTTCGCGTTCGGCTCGGGCAATGACGTGCACCCCGATATTGAAATCGTCGGTGTGGCGAAAGACAGCAAGAATACGGACCTGCGGCAAGAGATTCGGCCGCTTGTCTATGTTCCCTACACGCAGGACAGCCATTTCGGAAACATAACATTCTATGTGCGAACGAATCTGGAGCCCGTGGCCCTGGCGGCGACCTTGCGGAAAACGGTGCAGAGCGCCGATGCAAATCTGCCTGTGTTCGACATGAAAACTTTGGACCAGCAAGTAGACGAAATTGCGTTTTCGGAGCGGCTGCTTACGTTTTTCTCGTTGTGTTTGGGACTGCTGGCTGCGTTGCTCGCGGCGATCGGGCTGTACGGTGTGATGGCGTATATGGTGGCGCAGCGAACNNGTGAAAGCCAGCAATCCGCTGGTGTTTTTGACGTCAGCGGTGCTGCTCTCAGCGGTTGCGTTACTTGCCGGATGGCTGCCTGCGCGAAAAGCTGCGAGCGTGGATCCCATGGTCGCGCTTCGATACGAATGATCGAAACCCGACACGGATTCGAGGATCGATCGAGGAACATACGCGGGCGGAGTCGCGTATCACAGGACGAAGAGACATCGCGAGGAAACAGTTTTACAGGGCTCTGAGACACGAATAACGAGGAGCGGAACATGGAAACATTGATGCAGGATATTCGCTACGGCGTCCGAATGCTGATGAGGAATCCGGGTTTCATGATCGTCGCCATCATTACGCTCGCGCTGGGTATCGGCGCGAATACTGCGATCTTTAGTATGGTGGACGGAATCCTACTGCGGCCTCTGCCGGTGCAGGNNGCCGACTTTCGCGACATTCGCAGCCAATCCAGCGAAGTATTCTCCGATGTGTTCGCCTACCAGCTTGGCTTGGACGGTCTGAGCGTGGATGGTAAAGCCGATCGCATCGTGACCAGCTACGTCTCCGGAAATTTTTTCCCTGCGCTGGGAATCAAGCCGGAACTCGGTCGATTTATCCTTCCTTCGGAAGGCGAGACCCTGGGAGCCGATCCTGTAATGGTTCTCAGCTACTCCTACTGGAAGACGCGGTTCGGAGGAGATCCTGCCATCGTAGGCCGCAAAGTTTCGGTGGATGGCCATCCCATCACGATCGTCGGTGTAGCGCCGCGAGGATTCGTCGGAATCTTTCCCTTCCTGAGCATTCAGGGGTATTTGCCGCTCGGCATGCTGGAAATTGGAGGCCAGCCGGACGATTTCATGACCAATCGTCAACTTCGCAATCTGCCCGTGCTCGGCCGCTTGCGTCCGGGCACCGGACTACAGGAGGCGCAGGCTTCTCTGTCGGTGATAGGCCGGCGTTTGTCGCAGCAATATCCGGAGGCTGACAAGGATTTGAGTCTTCAGGTCTATCCGGAGCTGCGCGCGCGGCCTCAACCCGATCCGGACAATACTTTGCTGGTGATCTCCGGACTTTTCTTGAGCTTGACGGCGCTGGTGTTGCTGCTCGCCTGTGTAAACGTGGCCAACATTCTGCTCGTCCGTGCCACCGTGCGCGAACGCGAGATGGCCATTCGCGCGGCCTTGGGTGCCGCGCGATTTCGCCTCGTCCGGCAATTGCTGACCGAAAGTATTCTGCTGGCATTGCTAGGTGGAATCGCGGGAATTTTTCTCGGCTACTGGGGCAGTTCCGCACTGGCTTCCCTCAATTTTCAGACCGATCTTCCCGTGCATCTCGATTTCGGCTTTGACTGGCGCGTATTTGGCTATGCCACGGCGGCCGCGCTATTGACCGGAATCATCGTCGGCTTAGTACCCGCGATTCGCGCCTCGCGCGGAAATCTTGCCACCATCCTGCACGAAGGTGGCCGTGGCGTTGTGGGAGGCAAGAATCGTCTGCGCAGCGGGCTCGTTGTGGCGCAGGTGGCAGGCTCGCTCGTGCTTCTAATCATTGCGGGGCTTTTTGCTCGGAGCCTCGGAAAAGCCCAGAACACGAGCCTTGGCTTCGATCCGGACCACGTTCTGAATCTCACCATGGATCCCGTGGAAATCGGATTCAACCAGCAGCAGACGCGCGATTTTTACAAGAACGTTCTAACCCGCGTCGGTTCCCTTCCCGGAGTGGTGTCGGCGAGCACTGCAACCGCGACGCCCATGGGCTATTACAACAGCACCGACACGCTCACGATCGAAGGCTATCAGCCTCCCGCCGGCCAGCCGCTTCCGTCTGCCATGTACAACACGATTTCCATAGACTACTTCCGGACCATGCAAATCCCCATCCTGCGTGGCAGAGCTTTCACCGACGCTGACGGTGATAACTCACAGTACGTCGCAATCCTGAGTGAGGCTATGGCAAAGAAATTCTGGCCCGACGCAGATCCCATCGGAAGGCAATTTCAAATGAGTTCCGAAGCAAAACATTCGATGGTGGTCGTCGGTGTGGTGAAGGACGTGCGGTACCAGGGTGTCACTGGTGTGATCCCGCCGGTTTTTTATGCTCCGTTTGTGCAACATCAGTCGGGCAACTCCTTACAATTCGTTCAAGTGCGCACGACAGCAGCGCCCGAAACGATGATCCCGGAAATCGAACGCACAATCCAATCGCTCGCGCCACAGCTTCCAGTCTTCGACGTAGAAACGATGAGGCAAGCTCTCTATACCCTCAACGGACTGTTGGTTTATCGGATAGGCGCAGGGCTGGCGGCTGTTCTTGGCGTCCTAGGATTGATTCTCGCAATCGTGGGAGTTTATGGCGTGGTCTCCTATGCCGCCAGCCAGAAGACGCACGAAATCGGTGTTCGGATGGCGCTGGGAGCGCAGCCGACGGACATCCTGAAGATGGTTTTCGGTGAGGGACTGTTCATTGTGGCGATTGGTTTGGCCGTTGGAATCGCGATGGCCTTAGCCGCGGCGCAAGTGGTAGGAAAATTCCTGACTGTAAGCGCTATGGACCCGGTGACGTACGTCGCCGTTTCGGCAATTCTCACAATTGTGGCCCTCTCAGCATGCTACATCCCGGCGCGGCGGGCTATGCGCGTGGATCCGATGGTGGCGCTCAGATACGAATAGACCAAAACCGGAGGCGGTAATGGGCACACTATTTCAGGACCTGCGTTATGGATTTCGGATGCTGCGGAAGAGCCCGGGCTTCACGGCAATCGCAATCCTCACGTTGGCGCTCGGCATTGGCGCCAACACAGCCATTTTTTCCGTAATCAACTCTGCGCTGTTGCGTCCGCTGCCGTTCAAGGATCCAGGACAACTGGTCCAGCTCTGGTGTACGGAAAGTGCGCCAGGAAATTATCCGCTCACTGGTCCGGACTACCTAGAGTGGCAATCGCAGAATCGGACCTTCGCAGCGACCAGCCTTTTCTCCTGGGGGCGAGACTTTAATGCGAGTGGCGCAGGTGAACCCGAGTCGGCCGCGGTAATCAACACGCAAGCGAACTTCTTTGAATTGCTCGGCGTTCCGCCGATAATCGGCCGCACTTTTGATGCCGGGGAAGATCAGGCCGGGAAAAATCACGTTGCGGTTCTCAGTTATGGATTCTGGAAACGACACTTCGGCGGCCGCACCGATGTCGCAAGTAGCACGATCGAGCTGAACGGCGAAGCCTATGCAGTCATCGGCGTGATGCCTCGAGGTTTCACTTTTCCCTCGGCTCAGATTAAAACCACGGACATCTGGACGCCGCTGAACATGACGCCGAAGGCACTCGGCACCAAGGGTGCGCATCAATGGCGAGCCATTGGACGGCTCAAACCCGGAGTTACTCTCGCGCAGGCGCAGGGAGACCTCGGAATCATCGCAAAAGCCCTCGCAAAGCAGAATCCGGACAGCAATGACAAAGTTGACGCGGTGGTCGTTTCGCTCAAAGAAGAACTGACGGGCTCCTCGCGCTCATCCCTTTTGATCCTGCTCGGAGCGGTTGCTCTCGTTCTGCTCGTTGCCTGCGCGAATGTCGCCAACCTCTTGTTGGCTCGTGCCAGCAGCCGCCAGCGCGAAATTGCCGTGCGTTCGGCAATGGGTGCGGGACCCTGGCGTATCGCGCGCCAACTGCTTACCGAGAGCGTGCTGCTCTCCGTAGCGGGCGCAGCGCTGGGCTTGCTCGGAGCATGGTGGTGCGTCAGCGCGATGCAAGACGCAGCGAGTCTCCCGATACCACGGGAGAATCCGGTTCGGCTGGATATCACGGTACTTCTGTTCACGACCGGGGTGAGCCTTACGGTCGGAATTCTTTTCGGTCTCGCTCCCATGTTCCAAGCCCTCAAGACGAATTTGACTGAGGAACTGAAATCGAGCGCGCAGGCGGTGATAAGTCCTGCGGGAGGTCGACGCACACTTCGTGACGCGCTGGTTATAGGAGAAATAGCTGCTTCCCTTGCTTTGCTCGTCGGTGCCGGACTCCTGCTGCGCAGTTTTGCTCAAATGCGCTCCGCGGAAATCGGCGTACGGACGGCAAATGTGATAACCATGGGAATTGTTTTACCTCAAGCGCGATATTCTTCCCTGGTTGCGCGGCGAGAATTCTACGATCGGCTCCTTGAACGCATCCAGCGCGTTCCAGGCGTGCAGGCGGCTTCCGCTTCGACTGAGATTCCGTTGGAGGGAGGAAATAACGGGTACGTAACATTGGACGGAAATAACGATCCATCGGTCAAGGATCAACTCGTCGAGTGGAATTACATCACGCCGGACTATTTTCGAGCGTTCGGCATTCCGTTCTTGCAGGGCGAGAATTTTTCCTCCGCACAAATAGATCGCGCCGCTGTGATTAGCCAGAAGATCGATGATTTGTATGCATCGGGAAAAACTCCCGTGGTGATTCCCGCGGAATTCTCGGACGTAGCCATCATCAATCGATCCATGGCGCGCGCGTATTGGCCGAACCAAGATGCCGTAGGAAAAGTCTTCAAGCACGATGACCTCCCCACCAGAGTGATTGGCGTGGTGGGGGACACCAAACAATTCGGAATCCGCGAGAAGACCATTCCGCAGGCATATTTCCCGCTAAGTGAAATTCTCATTGTGCCTGGCTTGGGAGGGCGCTTAGTGGTGAAGACCACCGCTTCTCCAACCAGCGTGCTGAATGCGATTCGCAGTGAAGTCCGCGGGATCGATAGCGGCCTCGCCGTGTTTAACGCCAGAACGATGGATCAGATCGTCGCTGAATCCATGGAAGGCACCAGGGTTCAGACAGTGCTTCTCGGCGTGTTCGCGGCTCTGGCGATGGTACTCGCGGCGGTGGGACTTTACGGCGTGATGGCATATGTTGTGACGCAACAGACGCACGAAATTGGGATACGCATGGCGCTGGGCGCGCAACGCAACGATGTGTTACGCATGGTGCTGAAGCAAGGCGGAAAAGTCACGGCGCTCGGCGTGGGCGTCGGCGTTGCTGCAGCCCTGGGGCTGACCTCTTTGATGCGCAGCCTGCTTTTCGGAGTGCAATTCACCGATCCAGTCACATTCGCGGTCGTAATAACGCTGCTCACGTTCGTGGCCCTTGCGGCGTGCTACATTCCGGCGCGGAGGGCTATGCGCGTGGATCCCATGGTGGCGTTGAGATACGAATAAGGCCATTCCGCAGAGCTGTCCGGAAACGCGACAAACAATCCCGCAACTGGTCACGCGCGCTAATCTATAGGTCGCAACGCGCATCTAAAGTACTATCAGCTATGGACTTAGAATGACGCTGCTCTGGAATCCCAACTGCCCATATTTGGGAGTCCCCACTTATCGCTCGCAGTCCGGAGAGGGGCACTACAAATGCCACCGATGGCGGTTGAACTCATGAACGAAACAGGTCCCACCCAGGCGAGCATCCTTATCGCGGATGACCAGCCAGATGTCCTTGAGGCGCTGCGCCTACTCCTAAAAGGACACGGTTACGTGACCGAAGCGGTGACCTCGCCGGCAGCGCTGATCGAAGCCATTGCACGGCGAGAGTTCGATCTGGTCTTGATGGACTTGAATTACGCGCGCGATACGACGTCCGGGCGGGAAGGTTTGGACGTCCTTTCAAAATTGAAAGCTTCTGAAACCGCGCCGCCGATTGTGGTAATGACCGGATGGGCCACAGTGGGCCTGGCTGTGGAAGCCATGCAGCGAGGAGTCGGCGACTTCGTTGAAAAGCCGTGGGTGAACGCGCGTCTTCTGGAGATTCTGCAAAAACAAGTCGACATTGGGCGCGAGCGCCGCACGGCGCGCAGAAGCGCCATGGAGCGCGATCGAACGCAGAGCGAAATTGCTTCCCAACTCGACCGGCAGGGGCGTGAAATTGAAGAAGCGCGCGCGATCCAACTCGGATTCCTGCCCAAGGAAATTCCGCAGATTGCGGGTTACGAAATCGCGGGAGCCTGGCAGCCGGCGCGCATTGTAGGCGGGGATTACTACGACGTTTTTCCGTTCGAAGGAGACACGCTCGGGTTGTGCATCGCGGACGTGGCCGGAAAGGGAATGCCGGCGGCGCTGCTGATGTCGAACTTGCAGGCGGCGGTTCGCGGGCTTGCTTCGCCTTCCTTATCTCCGGAAGTTTTGTGCGAGCGATTGAACTCGCTGATTTGCCGGAGTATCGCCAGCGATCGCTTCATCACTTTTTTCTACGCGCATCTCGACGGCGGGTCCAGGCAGTTGTGCTACGCGAATGCCGGGCACAATGCTCCCATCATCGCGCATCGNNTGCCAAGGGCACCTGCACGCTCTCGCCGGGCGACCTGGTACTGCTATTCACTGATGGAGTGACGGAAGCTAGCAGCCCCGATGGCGAGGAATTCGGCGACGCACGCCTGATTCGGCTGCTCGAAGAAAGCCGTGAAGCAACTGCGGAACAATTGCAGAAGAAGATTCTAGATACGGTGGGGTCATTCTGCGGTGGCAATTGGCAGGATGATGCAACTTTAATTGCAATTGCCGTGGAATAACACTGCTGGGAGAAGAGCGCAGATGGAAACTTTGCTCCAGGACCTGCGATACAGCTTCCGGGTATTGAGGAAATCGCCTAGTTTCGCGGCGATTGCGGTGCTCACACTCGCACTCGGAATTGGCGCGAACAGCACAATTTTCAGCTGGATCAATTCTACCCTGCTCAACCCCATACCCGGAGTGCGGCACACATCTGATTTCGTCGTCATGACGGAGGGCGGGACCGCCAGAAGTCCTATTCCGTTCTCCTATCTCGACTATATGGACTTGCGAAACCGCACTCGGAGCTTCTCTGGACTGATCGCTTACGACATCAACCCTATGAATCTCACCGGGACGGGAAAACCAGAGCGCGTTTGGGGCACGCTGGCTTCGGCGAATTACTTTGATGTGCTGGGCATCCATCCGATTCTAGGGCGTGGCTTTCTTCCGGTGGAAGACCAGAAGCCAGGAGGCGCGCCGGTAGTGGTGATCAGTTACCGGCTCTGGCAAATTCGCTTCGGCGGGGATCCCTCCGTCATCGGCCGAACGTTGCGGATTGACCAGCATCCATTCACGATCATCGGCGTCGCGCCGGCTGTTTTTCAAGGCACACAGACAGGCATGCGGACGGAACTTTGGGTTCCGTTGATGATGCAGCAGCAGATTGTTTCCGGCACTGACCGCCTGCCACTGCGCAGCGAGACTTGGCTGATGCTGCTGGGCCAGCTGGCGCCTGGTGTGACGCGCGGGCAGGCACAAGCGGAAATGGATCTGCTGATGAACCAGATCGTGGAGCAATTCCCCGATTCCCATTTGGGCAACAATGCGGTGACGTTGTACCCGCTTTGGCGCGCTCCCTTCAGCGCGAATACTTATATGTATGTTCTCCTTCCGGTACTGATGGCTATCGCCGGCGTCGTGCTTCTGCTCGCCTGCGCAAACGTGGCGAATCTAATGCTGGTGCGGTCCGTTTCGCGACGGCGCGAGATTGCCATACGCCTTTCGATTGGCGCCAGCCGATGGCGGCTGGTCCGGCAGTTGCTCATCGAGAGTGTGGTTCTGTCTTCGGCCGGCGGCATCCTGGCGATGTTTATCACCGCCTGGACCACGGGAATGCTGGGACAATTCATTCCGCCTACCAATATTCCGATAGCGCTCGACTTTCAGGTGGACCGCGCTGTTTTTTTCGTTACGTTTGCGATCTCGATTCTTAGCGGTGTGATTTTCGGCATCCTGCCGGCTTTGCGCGCCTCCGACATGGCACCGGTAACGGTGCTGAAAGAAGACGCGGGAAGCGCTGCAGGCGGGCTTCATAGGGCGCGCTTATCCAGCGCTCTGGTTGTGACGCAAATTTCTCTTTCACTTTTCTTGCTGGTGAGCGCCGGGCTCTTCATTCGGAGTTTCCGGCAAGCGCAGCGATTCAACGCGGGCTTCAACCCGGACCACGTGCTGCTCGCGTCCTACAGCTTGTTCCCCGCAGGATACACCGAGGCTCGGGGCTTGGAGTTTCATCGCCAGCTTTTGGCAAAGCTCGAAACATTGCCGGGCGTGCAATCGGTGGCCCTGGCCAGTTGGGTGCCGCTGGGGTATGTATCCGACTCGTTGCCGGCCTCTCCCGAGGGATATGTGCCGCAGCCGCACGAATCAATGGAAATCGCCGAGGCCACGGTGGGGCCGAATTATCTGCGGACGATGCAGATTCCGTTGATTGCCGGACGCGAGTTTACGGTGAACGACACCGGCACATCGCAGCCGGTCGCGATCGTCAATCAGAAGTTCGCGGATCGGTACTGGCCGCACCAGGAGCCGCTGGGCAAGCGGATATACGCATACGGCGTGTGGTTCACGGTGGTCGGTATCGCGCACAATTCCAATTACTATTCCTTGAGCGAAGTCCCGCAACCGTTTCTGTATCTTCCGATTTTTCAGGATTACTACTCAACGACAATCATCCACGCGCGGGTTTTGGGCGACCCGCTGGCCTACACGACGGCAGTGGAAAAGGCGATTCATACCCTGGACGCGGATCTGCCGGTCTACGATGAGTCCACTTTGAAGTTGCGGGTGCAGGTGGCGAGCACGGGGCAGCGGATCGCCGGCACTTTCGTGGGAGCTTTTGGTTTGCTCGCGCTGATTCTGGCTGCGGTAGGTATCTACGGAGTGATTGCCTATACCACGCGCCAGCGGTCGCATGAAATTGGGATACGCATGGCGCTGGGAGCGCAGCAAAGCGATGTTTTCCGGCTTGTGCTGGGGCAAGGGCTGCGAATGATCCTGGCCGGACTTGCGATTGGGCTCGCGCTGTCGTTCGTGCTGACACGTTTTCTGCGCAACATTCTTTTCGGTGTAGGTGCGACCGATGCTCTCACGTTTGTCGGCGTCGCAATGCTGCTGTGTGTGGTGGCGCTTCTTGCGTGCTACATCCCCGCGCGACGAGCCATGCGCGTGGATCCCATGGTGGCGTTGCGTTATGAATAATTTCACAAGGAGTGAGCAATAGTGATCAAACTCAGAGACGTCGAAAAGGTTTACGAATCGGGCGCCGGGAAAACCTGGGTGCTGCGCCGGATCAATTTAGACATCGCCGACGGCGATTTCATTACCATCATGGGCCCTTCCGGCGCGGGAAAGTCCACGTTGATGGGCATTATCGGGATGCTAGACGGCGCATGGAAGGGCGAGTACCACTTGCTCGAAAATGCCGTGCATAAGCTCGATAACCGACGCCGCGTGGAGCTGCACAAGAAATATATCGGGTTTGTGTTTCAGCAATATCACCTGCTCGATAACCTTACCGTGGCCGAGAATCTCGACTTGCCGCTTTCCTATCGCGACATTAAGAAAGCAGAGCGCGAAGGGATGGTGGCGGACATCCTCGATCGGTTCCAGATCGTGGGGAAGAAGGCCCTTTTTCCCAACCAGTTATCGGGCGGGCAACAACAGCTTGTAGCTGTAGCGCGCGCCGTAATCGGCAAGCCGAAATTGATCCTGGCGGACGAGCCCACCGGCAGCCTACATTCAAGCCAGGGAAAAATGATCATGGATTTGCTGAAGAAGCTGAATCAAGACGGCACCACGATCATCCAGGTGACGCATAACGACGCGTGGGCCGCGTACGGCAACCGCATCATTCAATTGGCCGACGGCTGGATCGTGGATGGCGCATCCAAAGCCGGTGCGGTGTGATTCGAATAGGAGAACTTACGAGAAAGCGAAAGTGAACTATCAGCCGGATTCCGGACGGAACGAAGAGAACCTCAAAATTCAGGGAGATAGCGTTCGCAAAATGATGCCACCACATACAGCGCGCACACGAATACTTGTCGCCGACGATCAGCCCGACATTCGCGAAGCGCTGCGCTTATTACTGAAAGGCCAGGGATTCGAGACGGAAACGGTGGCATCGCCCGCAGCGGTGTTAGCCGCGCTGGAAGCGCGGGAATTCGACGCACTGTTGATGGATTTGAACTATGCGCGCGACACCACCTCCGGCCAGGAAGGACTCGATCTGCTATCGAATATTCGCGCAAAAGACAGCACGCTGCCCATCATCGTAATGACCGCGTGGGGAAGCCTGGAACTTGCAGTGGAAGCCATGCGCCGCGGCGCGAAGGATTTCATACAGAAACCGTGGGAAAACGCGCGGTTGCTTGCAATCCTGAAGACTCAGATCGAGCTTTCGCAGGCGCTGCGTAAGAGCCAACGGCTGGAAGCCGAGAACCGGTTGTTGCGTGCCGATGGGCGCCCTGTGATGATCGCGGAATCGGCCGCCATGCGACCGGTGATGGATTTGATCGCGCGCGTGGGTCCCTCGGACGCAAACGTCCTTATTACGGGCGATCATGGGACCGGCAAGGAAGTGGTTGCGCGCACTCTGTACGCTCTTTCTCCGCGGTCGGGCCGGCCGCTCGTAACCGTGAACGCCGGAGGATTGCCGGAAGGGGTTTTCGAGAGCGAGCTGTTCGGCCACGTGAAAGGCGCGTTTACGGACGCGAAATCGGATCGCGTGGGACGGTTCGAGCTGGCCGATGGGGGCACGCTTTTCCTGGATGAAATTGCGAACGTCCCGATGAACCTGCAAGCCAAGCTCTTGCGCGCTCTTGAAACTGGCGAGCTCGAACGTGTAGGATCTTCGACCACACGGCGCGTGGACGTGCGGATTATTTCAGCTACGAATGCCGACGTGCAGACCGAGGTTTCCGGCGGCCGATTCCGCGAAGATTTACTTTTTCGCCTGAACACGATTGAAATTCATCTGCCTCCGTTGCACGAGCGCAAAGAGGACATTTCAATTCTTGCGCACCATTTCCTGCGGCAGTCGGCGCAACGCTATCGCAAACAACTCGAAGGCTTCGAACCCGTGGCGCTGCAGGTTCTGCTCGACCACCCGTGGCCGGGAAATATTCGCGAACTGGATCACTCCATCGAGCGCGCAGTCCTGCTAGCGGAAGGTCCACAGGTTCGCGCAGGAGATTTGGGGCTTCGCCCCGCGCGCGAGGCATCTTTGCGGCTGGATGAAATGAGCATCGAGGATGTGGAGCGCGTTCTGATCCAAAAAGCTCTCGCGCGGTTTGGCGGCAATGTAAGCCACGCGAGCAAAGCGCTCGGACTAAGCCGCAGCGCGCTTTACCGGCGCCTGCAAAAATACAGCCTGTGAAACCGCTGCTCTATGAACGCCGAATTTTGCTTCTCGCCCTGGCCGCCGGACTCGGAAGCACAATCGCTGCGTTAATCCTGCTTTGGATTGGACCCTACTCTTCGAAGCTCCAGTGGACACTCACCGTAATCATGGTAATTGCGTGGCTGAGCTTCGCATTCTCGGCCCAAAGTCGCGTGGTCTTCCCGCTGCGCACGCTTTCGAACCTCCTGGCCGCTCTTCGCGAAGGTGATTTCTCCATTCGCGCGCGCGGCGCCAACCGCGAAGATGCATTGGGCGAGGTTTTGCGCGAGGTAAATGCCTTGGGGGAGACTCTGCGGCAGCAGAGGCTGGGCGCTTTGGAAGCTACTGCGCTCCTTCGCAAGGTAATGGAAGAAATTGATGTCGCGGTTTTTGCATTCGATGGAGCCGGCCGCCTCCGTCTGGTAAATCGGGCGGGCGAGCGAATCTTGAATCAAGCGCAGGCGCGCCTTCTTGGACTGACTGCAGCAGAACTCGGTCTTTTGGAATGTCTGGAGGGAGAAACACCGAAAATATCGCAGATCGCGTTTCCCGGAAAATCGGGGCGCTGGGAGATTCATCGCGGCAATTTTCGCGAAGCGGGGCTGGCTCATCAATTGCTCGTGATCACGGATTTGAGCCGCGCTTTGCGCGAAGAAGAACGTCAAGCATGGCAGCGATTGATTCGTGTGTTAGGGCACGAACTGAATAATTCACTCGCTCCCATCAAATCAGTGGCTGAAAATCTGGGAAGCATGCTTCATCGCAAGGAGCGCGCGCCGGACTGGCAGGAAGACATGCGCAGCGGCCTGAATATAATTGCCGCGCGCACCGACGGTCTTGCGCGGTTCATGAGTGCTTATGCGCGACTCGCCAAGTTGCCGCCCCCGGTCTTACAGCCCGTAGATGTAGGCGTGTGGATCCGGCGGGTAGTGGGGCTGGAACCGCGCCTTTCCGTGCAGATCGAGGCTGGCCCGCAGACCAGCATTCAGGCGGACCCGGACCAATTGGAGCAATTACTTATCAATCTTCTGCACAATGCCGTGGATGCAGCTCTGGAAACCGGTGGCGGCGTTAAGGTCGGCTGGGAACGTGAGAATGGATCGGTAAAAGTTTGGGTTCAGGATGATGGCCCGGGCATTCCAAACCCCGCAAATCTTTTCGTCCCGTTTTTTACCACCAAACAAGGTGGTTCGGGAATTGGTCTGGTGCTAAGCCGGCAGATCGCGGAAGCGCACGGCGGATCGCTGACACTTGAAAATCGCGAAGCGCGCCGGGGCTGCGAAGCGCGGCTGCAACTGCCTCTCAATAATGAGCTGCTTTGAATTGGGCACTTTTCCGCGCGCCATCTCCTCGAACACTCTTTTCTCTCGCTAAAGGTAACAGGCGGGGTCTCGGGCCGGACGCAAAAAAAAACGGCGACTGGGTGTACCCAGCCGCCGTTTTGACCAAAAACAATAAAATTACTGTTGTTGCGGCTGTTGTTGTGGTTGTTGCATGTCTTTTTTAGCTAAATCGGCCTTCGTAGGTTCCGCGGATATCCCGCTGCCCGGTTTTTGATAGCGCGTCAGGTAAGGCATGAATGGCGTAATTTCAAAAGGCATTTTTTCGCGGGCCGAAAGCAGTGGCAACGCCTTTGCTTTGAGTAACTCCACGTGATCGCTCCACGGATCGAGCTTCAGGCGCGCGCCGATCGGCAGAGCAGCGATCTGGTCGAGTTTCGCGGGTTCCAGATTCGGCGCCGAGCTGATCAATTGATCCGCGAGATAGATGCGGTTCCCCAGGTGCGGATTGATCAGAACCGGAAGCGTCTTGGAATCGGCATCGAGCTGCTTGAGAAAGAGTCCAGCGCTTGCCAGTTTATCTTTGTAGGGCGAATTCTTTAGAAGCTCCACGGCCTTCTGGCTGTCCTGTTGAATTTGCGCCGGACTATCCTTAAAACTGAAATGTCCCAATGCTTCGGTAGCCGTCACGGTGGTTGTGTCGTTGAAGCCCCACTGGTCGGTGGAAGGTTTGGTCAAGATGATGTCGGCCAATTCCTGCGCCAGCATGGTGGCCAGGCTGGCCTCATCAGGCAGAACGTCAATCAATCCGCGGCTCAGAACGATGGTGTGGCCGATCGAAAACATCTCCAGCGTGCCGGTGAGCATTACGCGGCAACGAACGTCAGGCTGAATGTCCAGGTTGTTCGTCACTTCGATATTATTGACCACGGTTTCGAGAACTTTATCCACTTCACCTGGAGGCGCTACCAAACCGGTTCGTTGCAGCCGGTCCACCACATTGATTTCAGCTTGATGCTGCCATTCGCGCTGCGCTTCAATGGGGGAACGATCCGTGGAGGCGGCCTGGTCCTGAATCGCATTTGGCGATTCAATAGTCAGCTCGCTGAATTCTTCCTGGCGGCCCACGTTTTTCAAGTTGTAGCCCCACAGGCGGGTCTGCGATTTGAAGCGAACGTGATTGCCCATAAAATCTTTAAGGTCCGACTCCTGGCTGAAGATGTAAGCGGGCAGCCAGAGCCCCGGTTGCACGTTCAATCGCCAGCTATCGAAGTGAAGATTAAATCCGTTAATTCCCGCCACCGGCGTGTATACGCCGTTAAATCGCACGATTGCGTAGCCCTGATCTTCCGCCCAGATGCGCCCCTTGAAACGCCCCTTTCCGGACTTGGGCAGGGGCGTGACGTCGAAGACTACGCAACGCACTTCGCCCAGAAACTCGCGGTGAACGTAGTCGAATTGGTAGTGCTGGCGGTCGAATCCGTTCGTATCGATGTAAATCATCTGCAGAAAACCGTCGGGAATGTAGGAAGAACTGAACATATCGCCGAGATGAGCAATCGGATTAAAGGCCTGGAGTTTGCCCTTCTTGCCATTCAGCATCGAGTTATCCACGACGCCCTTCGAAAGGTCGGCCTGTCCCAGGAAATAGTGGTCTTTCACCGGAACCGCGCCCATGTCCTTGTCAGGTTTCATGTCCTGAATGTAGGTTTCAATCACGGGATTGAAACGCCGGATGGTTGCGATCTCTTCATGCTCTCGCGCGATTATGCGATCGATCGCCTGATCGACGGTGGTCACCGGTGCGGCTGTAGCCCCGGCCTGCGGCTGGGTTTGATCGGCCGTCTGTGGCGTCTGTGCCGATGCCACGCTGGTCAGCCCCCCAGCCAGCAATACCGTAAGACAGAAACCTTTCCACGTCACCATTGCCGTTCCCCCCTATCAATCTGCCAATGCGAATACGATGCGGACGTTGGCGGTTGAATCCACTGGCTGGCCGTCCTGTTGGGCCGGGCGAAATCGAATCTGGCGTGCGGAGGCCTGCGCAGATTCATCCAAGCCGTGACCTAATCCCTGCACGACACGAAGAACTTTGACCTCGCCAGAAGCTGTGAAAGTAACTTCTAACACGACATCGCCTTCAATTTTCTTGGCACGGCCCTCGTCTGTGTAAGGCGGGTGCTCGGGCTTGAACAGAATTTGAACAGGAGTGGTCTTAGACACAACGGAGGCTTGCTTTACTTTCGGCCCCGCTGCCACTGCATGTTCATCTGCAAACCCACCTTGTTGCACGCTTCTCTGTCCGCTGCCGCCGGGACTACCGACTGCAACACCATTGCCAAAGCCTGTGCTGGCAATCACTCCCTTCGCTCCCTTGGATCCGCCGGTGCCATTGCCGGTACCGGGGCCGGGAGGAAGATCGAAGCTGCCTTTCACCGCAATATTTGCCGCACGATTCGTTTTACCGTTAGCGGCCACTCCATCCGGATCGCCGAACCCGCCGGTCTGAACGTCTTCCCGCGGCTTGCGGAGAGTCGGGATGGCGGAGCTCCCCATTGAGACGGGAGGGTTCTGATCTGGGAATGCCTTAGCGACTATCGGCACATCAGGAGTCGGCGTATTCTTCCGGGCCGTGGCGGGCTTCGCCACCGGCGCCGTAGCCACCGGCGTGTAAATCTTCGGCTTTGGTACCTCAACCACTACCGGCTTTGGAGGCTCAACAACCTTCGCAACCTCACGCTTGATCGGAATTGGCTTCACTGGTTGGACTGGTTGTGGTTTCCAGGCAACTACCGGAGGTGCCTCGATCGGCATGGTCCAGTAGCGCTGTACCATGCTCATCTTCTGAGGCATCAGCATTGGGATTATCACCAATGCCGCTACCGCAAGGCATTGCAGTCCAAATCCGGCACTGAACAAATCCCAGCGAGGCTGCGCCTCGGGGAGCAACGATTCGTTAAAGACAGCCCGACTTCTAATCCGCGCCATAGCTTTCACCCAATATCCCTGTTTCCTATTTGTGCCGCGTCGACACAGAAGTACAGCTGACAGTATTTAGTACTAGGCCGGGGAGTTGTCGTGAATAGGACTCAAGTACTATTCTATCCCGAGTCGTGTTGAAAGCGATAACCCAGTGCATCCCAGTTGCCAGAAGGTAAGGAGCTACTGCTTGTGGCGAACCCAAGAATTGTGCACGCACAGGTCGCCCCGCTTTATAAATCTAACCCGGCTGGGGAGGCTAGGTTGCAGAAATTCTAACCTTGGTTTCGAAAAACAAGGGCACGGCCCTGGGGGCCGTGCCCTATCTCAAGACACATCCTCTATACACGCGTCTCGTTTCAGCTTTATGACAACCGTGCCTTACTGCTGCGGCTCCACGACGACATATCTCGTGACGCCTCTGTTGTTCACCAACAGAAGTACAGGCTGCTTATTTGCTCCGGCCATTGCTTGTTGATAGTCGGAAGTATTGGTGATTGATTTGTGGTTGACTTCTTGGATGACGTCACCCTGACTGAGGCCGGAAGCAGCCGCCGGGCTCGACGGATCTACGGAGCTCACAACCACTCCGCGTGTTCCAGCCGGCAAACTGAGCTGCTGAGCGATATCGGAAGTGAGATCCTGTACTTGAATACCTTCCAGCAGAGTAGCCCCAGTTGCTTCAGCGGAAACCTGCTTATCGTCGTGCTCGTCCAGTTCAGCGAGCTTGAGGGAGACATCTTGTGTCCCGCCGTTGCGCCAGATTTGTAGTTTAACGTTCGTACCGGGCGCGAACTGCGCGATTTGAACCTGAAGCTGGTTCGGCGCATCTACGGTCTCACCGTTAAGTTGAAGAATCACATCTCCTTTCTTCAACCCTGCGTTAGCTGCAGGCGTATTGGGGGCCACGTCTCCCACCAGAACACCGCCTCCCTGCTTCAGACCGAATGCTCTTGCGAGTTCGGGTGTGACTTCCTGGATGTGAATTCCCAGATAGCCGCGAACGACTTTGCCGTGCGTCAGAATCTGATCCATTACCGGCTTAGCCATGCTCACCGGAATCGCAAAACCGACTCCTTCATTTCCGCCTTCGCCGCCGTTTCCGCCGTGAGAAAGAATGGCGGTATTGATACCGACGAGATTGCCGTGAATGTCAATCATTGCGCCGCCGGAATTGCCGGGGTTGATGGCTGCATCCGTTTGGATGAAGTTTTCGTAGTTTTCGATACCAAAGCCGCCGCGTCCAGTCGCACTCACGATTCCCATCGTGGCCGTCTCGCCAACTCCAAATGGATCGCCGATCGCGAAAATCAGATCTCCAACCTGCAATTGGTTCGAATCGCCCAACGGCAGAGTCGGCAACCTCGTGGCGTCAATCTTCAATACCGCGATGTCCGTCTTCGGATCAGTTCCAATCACCTTGGCTTGAAACTCACGCTTGTCGCTGAGGAAGACCTTGATATCAGTCGCACCTTCGACCACGTGATTGTTCGTAAGAATAGTTCCATCGGAAGAAACGATGACGCCCGAACCCAGACTCTGCTCACGCATCGGATGGACTTGGCCTTGTCCAAATTGATCGCCAAAAAACTGGCGAAACATCGGATCGTTGAATATCGGGGATTGCTGGTTCCGTCCGGGCTTTACGACCTTTGAAGAGCTGATATTGACGACCGCGGGAAGCGCCGGCTTAAGAACTGCGGAAAAACCATTAGCGAAATTCCCCAAACTTACAGGCAGCGCATTCTGCGTGATTGCGATCGGAGTGCCCGGTGCGCCAAATACCGTATGACCCGTCCAATTTTTGAAACCTTGCGAAAGGAGGGCGCCTCCCGCAAGCGCCACGAGGACCACGACGGTGGCCACCCAATGACGGACTTTTAACACTCTGCTTTCCATTGCTGTCTCTCCTATGTATTGTTTGTCTCGTCTGGCGCGTAAAGTCGCGATCCGCGAGTTATTATATTGGACGTATCCCGCGTCGATTGGTATTTAGCGCTCTTGCCGGGAGTCCGCCCGGGATTTGTCCCCTATATAGATGCAGGAACTATACTTGCGGTCACCTGCTCGAATTCGCTATACCGGCTCGAAAACATTGTGTTAGATGTTCCTGGTCGATGGCGCATATAAATGTTCCAAGCGAACTCGTTGAGGGAGGGTCTGACGATTTTGGCCAACGAAGTCTCGCCCGAGATTCCGCACGGTTCGGGGACAATCCATATCTGAAAGGGGTTCTGCAGAAATGACACGAGGAATACTTGCGTTTGCTTGCGCGGTGGCTCTTATTTTTGTGATAGCGCAGCCTGCGGTTTCCGCACCTGGACAGTCCGCAACGGGGAGTTCTAACCAAGTCGATGACGGAACCCTCAAATCGCTGGCGGACGTCGCGGGCGCCGGAATGATGGAGACCGATACATACGAAAATCTCCGCGAGCTGAGCGACGATATCGGCGCTCGCGTGACCGGCTCGCCCGACGCGGCCAAGGCCATAGCCTGGGGCATTGAAAAAATGAAGAGTATCGCCCTTGAGAACGCCCACGCGGAAACATGGCAGATTTCGCGCGGCTGGACGCGGATTTCCGCCAGTGCTGAGATGATCTCTCCAATTCATCGTCGCCTGATGATCGATGCCATGGGTTGGGTAGGCTCAACTCCCGCCGGAGGCGCGGAAGCCGACGTCCTGCCGGTCAATTCCTATCAGCTCGACGACGAGATGAAAAACCCGGCAAGCTGGAAAGGGAAAGTCCTGCTCATCGTTCACAAAGGAGAAGCGCCAAAAGATCAGATGGCTAGTTTCGCGAAGTTTGGAGCCTTCCTGAAGGCAGCCCACGATGCGGGAGCAATAGCGGTTATCGGCGGGCAGGGCGGCAGCGTCGCACAAGGCATGCATCTGACTCATACGGGCGCTCTCGGCTTTGACACGTACTACGACATTCCCGTGGTGAGCATGGCGGCGGAAGATCAGCAGCAGCTTGAACGCTATTTGGATCACGGCAAAATGGTGCGTTTGAAAATCGACGTGCAAAATCGAGTAACGGATGGCGCAGTTGAAACTGCCAATGTCGTCGGCGACATTCGCGGCACAGAACACCCCGAGCAAATCGTTGTGGTCGGGGGCCATCTTGATTCCTGGGATTTGGCGTCCGGAGCTACCGACAACGGGTTTGGCGCCACTGCCGCGCTGGGCGCAGCACAAGCCATAATGAAGTCCGGACACAAGCCGCGACGGACGATTCGCTTCGTGTTGTTTACCGGAGAAGAAGAAGGCTTGCTGGGTTCGATTGCCTACGTGAAAGCTCATCAGAGCGAAATGGCCAATCACATCGCTGCCGTGATTCTTGATAACGGGCAAGGGCCGATCGTCGGCTTCCAACTCGGAGGGCGCGCGGATCTGATCCCTGACGTTCAGAAATTCGCCACTTCGCTCCAAGCTTTCGGGGAGATGAAAGTAGATGACGACGTTGAATTCGGGACCGATACAGGCCCATTCATCCTTGCGGGGCTGCCGGGAATCAATCTGGACCAGGATTCGCCGGAGTATAAATACACGCACCATTCCCCGGTGGACACGTTCGATAAAGTGCAGGCCGATATTTTGGATCGGGACGCCACGGTAATGGCGCTAACCGCGTATTGGATCGCCGATCGTCCGGAGCGGCTGGCGAGCCCGTGGCCGCGGGAAAAGACGGCGCAGATGCTGGTAGATAAGCAGCAAGATGCAGTGCTGAAGCTTTTTGGATTGTGGCCGTTTGGGGATCTGGGAAAGTAGCAACCAGTTCAAGTTCAGCGCAGAAACTAACTTATTTGCTGATAAGTCGCGCGATGCAGAAGGCTGCCGCTGCGGCAAGGCCTCCGACCAGGACGGTTTGCAAGCCGCCGCGCAACGGCTTCACCCCGGTGTAATGCCCTTTGATCGCGCCGAAAAAGAAAAGTGCCAGCAGCGTGACTCCAATCGAAACCCACAGCGCGTCCATCACGTTCTTCATCATGATGTAAGACGCTAGCGGAATAAGCCCGCCCACGATGTACGACGCTGCGATCGTTCCGGCACTGCGTCCCGCGCGCGTGGGATCCGGCGGTTCCAAACCAAGCTCGAAGCGCATCATAAAATCCACCCACTTTTTCTGATTCGATGTGATCGCGCTCACGATCGGCGCCATTTGCTCCTGCGAAAGCCCGTAATCTCGAAAAACCTTGGCGACTTCTTCTGTTTCAATTTCCGGTAGCTCAACCGTCTCTCGATACTCACGGTCGAGCTCGGATGCGTAGTGTTCGGTGTCTGTTTGCGCAGCGAGATAGCCGCCCAAACCCATGGCGATTGAGCCTGCCGCAATTTCCGCCAGCCCTGCTGTCACCACGATGCCGGTCGACGCGATCGCTCCCGTGAGACCCGCAGCAAGCGCGAACGGGACAGTCAGACCATCTGACATTCCGATGACGATATCGCGCACTGCTGCTGTCGCGGTGAAGTGCTTTTCCACGTGTTCGACAGATGGCATCTTCGGCTCCTCCAAAACATCTAAATATTGAGCGTCTGTTCCGTTGGCCCCTATCAGGCGCGTATAATTATGGGGCAGGAACCGAATAATCGGGAGGTACATAATGACCCAAACTGGACAAGGAGCTGCTCCCCAGATGACTTTTACATTGCCACCGTTGCCTTACGCATTCGACGCACTCGAACCTTACATCGATGCAAAAACGATGGAGATTCATCACGACAAGCACCACGCCGCATACGTCACCAATCTCAACAAAGCCCTCGAAGGAAATGCCGATCTTCAAAAGCTTTCCGTCGAGGAACTGTTGGCGCAGATTAACAAAGTACCCGAAACCATTCGCACCGCTGTTCGCAATAACGGCGGCGGCCACATGAACCATTCCATGTTTTGGAAGATTATGAAGAAGGGCGGTGGTGGCGAACCCGGCGGTGATCTTGCCGGCGCTATCAAGTCCTCCTTCGGAAGCTTTGCCGATTTCAAAACCAAGTTTAACGACGCCGCCACAAAGCGTTTTGGTTCAGGCTGGGCTTGGCTTCTGTTCCGCGACGGCAAAGTAACCATCGAGTCCTCGGCGAATCAGGACAACCCGATCATGGACGGCGGCAAGGCGTTTTTTGGACTGGACGTCTGGGAGCACGCCTACTACCTGAAATATCAAAATCGCCGACCGGAATATATCGAGGCTTGGTGGAACGTGATCAACTGGGCGCAAGTGGCTGAGAATTACGCCCACGCTAAGAAGTAGCAATTGCAACCTTCCGCTCATTTCAGCGGTTCTCCCAGCGACGTCCAGTGCATCTCGCACGGACGTCGCGGGGAGCTTCTAATCTTCTCGCATCGCCCCCGCAGAACCTAAAAGTGGAAACCACCATCGCAACGCGCACGTCGCACTCAGCAGGCCAAGGGACCTGAGCGATGACTCGCGGACTTGCAGTTTTGTCTCTACTCATTTCGACGTTTTGCGTCATCACACCTGCTCAAACGAATCCACACCAGGATCGCAAAAAAATCTTGGCGGATATCGTGATCGAAAGCGGCGAGACCGCGAAAGATGTTCAATGTTTCATGTGTAGCGTCCATGTTCGCGGCCGCGTTACCGGCGACCTGATTACCTTCGGCGGAGCCATTTTTGTCGAGGGAAGAGTTGATCACGACGCGATTGCAATCGGCGGCCGCATCGAATCGAATTCGAACAGCACAATTGCAGGCGCCGCAATCGCCGTGGGCGGATATGTCCTGCGCCAGGAAA
Source organism: Acidobacteriota bacterium (assembly GCA_003153585.1). Lineage (GTDB taxonomy): Bacteria > Acidobacteriota > Terriglobia > Acidiferrales > UBA7541 > Palsa-295. The sequence continues at coordinate 22,927 of PLZZ01000190.1, forward strand.
ATTCCGTCATCGCCGGCGATTCAAAATCGCTGCCTTACGTGCTCATTCCCGGCCAATATCGTCCGACAATTCTCGGCAGCATCACACTCGCGCTGATCAACGTGCTCTTTGTGGCCCTGGGTTATTTGCTTGTTCGTGAGAAACGCGCTGAAACTTTCGCACGCGCAATCGAGGTCCGCCCAGCTTCCGTGTTCTTCGCCGGCATCTTTTTGTTTCTCATATTTTATGGTCTGGACTGGCTGACGGGCTATCTGGGGCCAATGGAAATTCCATCAGATATCGCATTGTTGGTAGTCTTCCTAGCTATCGCGGCCGCTGGCGCCACCGGCTTGGGATATTGGGTAGCTCGCGTGGCATTTCCCGGAACGAGGGGAATCTGGGCCTCCATCGGCGGAGTTTTGGCGCTGTCGTTGCTCGAGCTTGTGCCGCTGCTGGGTTTGCTCGTCTTTGCAGTTGGTCTGATAATGTCCGTCGGCGCTTCGTTAACCACACGCTTTGGATCCCGCGAAGTTGCAGTTTCCACGCATGCAGTCAGTTAAATTTTGAAGGTGCTTGCGGCAACATGAGATTGAGCCGCAACTCTCTAACCTCCGGCAATGGCTCCCAAGATGAAAAATGGCTCGGCCCCCGAGGCCACTGCATCGGGCAGTGGCGCGTCCGGTGGCTCATGGGTGACATCCTCTTCGCAGGCGAAGAACCGCAGAAACGGCCGACGCTCTTGCGTGACCTGGTCGCGTATCGTACCGCGCAGCATCGGATAGCGGGCTTCGAGCGCGTCGAGGATCGAGCGCTGAGTGGCCTGACCTCCGACCTCNNATCATGGGAGTGTCTGAACCTCCACGGAAAGGACCGCGGGCAGATCCCGTACGATGGGGGTCCAGTTGTCACCTGCGTCTGCCGAGGCGTACACCTGCCCGCCGGTGGTTCCAAAATACACACCGCAAGAATCGAGCGCGTCAGTGGCCATCGCGTCCCGCAACACATTTACGTAACAGTCCCTCTGCGGCAAACCTTTCGTCAGCGCCTCCCATTCGTTCCCGCCCGCCGTGCTGCGGTACACGCGCAGCTTCCCATCGGGCGGATAATGCTCCGAATCACTCTTGATCGGCACCACGAAAATTGTCTCCGGCTCGTGCGCATGAACGTCAATTGCGAAGCCGAAATCGGTGGGCAAGTTTCCGCTTACCTCTTGCCAGGAGTCCCCGGCATTGTCGCTGCGCATGACGTCCCAGTGCTTCTGCATGAAAAGCACATCCGGACGCGACCGGTGCATCGCGATGTGGTGAACGCAGTGGCCAACCTCGGCAGTCGGGTTCGGGATATGTTCTGACCTCAAACCGCGGTTGATTGGTTTCCAAGTCTTGCCTGCGTCGTCAGTCCGGAACGCACCCGCCGCTGAGATGGCAATGAACATTCGGTCCGGGTGGCTCGGATCCAAAATAATTGTGTGCAGGCACATCCCGCCTGCACCTGGCTGCCACGACGGCCCCGAACCATGGCCGCGGAGACCAGAAAGCTCCACCCACGTCTGGCCACCATCAATTGACCGGAACAACGCGGCGTCTTCCGCTCCGGCATACACAGTATCCGGATCGGCCAGCGATGGCTCCAGGTGCCACACGCGCTTGAACTCCCACGGATGCGGCGTGCCGTCGTACCACTGGTGAGTGCCGGGGATGCCGTCGTAAGCAAATTTGTTGCCGACAGGTTCCCACGACTTGCCGCCGTCGTTGGATCGTTGGATAAGTTGCCCAAACCAGCCGGTGGACTGCGATGCATACAGCCGATTCGGATCTACGGGAGATCCCTTCACGTGGTAAATCTCCCAGCCCGCAAAGTGCGGGCCACTGATGTCCCAATGTTTGCGCTTCGCGTCGGAAGTGAGGACGAACGCGCCCTTCCGCGTCCCCACCAATACTCGTACGCTGCTCATCTCTTCCTCCTTCGCAGAAACTCACGACACACCAGAACATCGACCGCGAAGATCAGCGCGGGTAGCAGCTGGGGCACCGGCGCCACATCCTCGTGGAAGTTTACGCTTCGGACGCCAAAAATGTTTCTCGCTCGTGCCGTGCGTGGTTTTTTTTCGTAGGAAGACGGCATGTCCAAGACACTCCTTTACTTTGGTAGCGGTGCCCTAAAACAGTTGAGTTGGAGGAGACTTCGTTGTATAAGGCTGAAGCGATGATTTTAAGCCGTCCAACGCGCAGCAGGCTTCGCTTTGCGGTCGTAGCGGCTCTGTTGTTCTGCGCCCTCGCGTTGGTCGAATTTCCAGAGCTACTCAGCCTCAAGGATGATACTTCGAACGACTTCACCCTGCTGGTCTCCAGACAGGACGTCTCTTCGCCAAACAGCACGATTAAACCCGCGCAGACGCCAGTCGCGATTCCTATCCGGGAAGTCAGTCTTCACGCGCCGATTTCGAATCTGCTGGCACTTTCGTTTCCTGACACCCTGGCTCACTCATCCATCGACTACCTGCATCTGCTCTGCGTTCATAGGACATAAACCTCTGTTTCTTTTCTGAAGTTGCTCGCTTTCCACATTCATAAACCAAACGGGATCATCCCGCGAACGCTTCCGATTCGCAGGCTTTTCTCCTTGGCAATACTTCACAGAAAAGGAGCACGTGCAATCATGAGACCGACTTTAATAGCTACAGACCAAAGGATTCTCCATCAATATCTGCAAGACTTGATTTGCCAAGCAAACACGGTGGAAGAGGTTGACATCCTTGTCGGAGTGCTGATGTCGCTGCAATACGCGGCCCGGCCCATTTCGGCAACGCTGTCGGCAAACCCACTAAGGATCGTTCACGGCAAATCTGGGCGCTGATTTCGTTACTCCGCAGCACGGTGTGGAGTTCCTTTTGTAGCGCATCTACCCTTCGGTAGCCGGGGCGACCGGAGGGTATGCGCGGGTCTGTGTTCTTTCACCATCGTCTTAACATGCCGGACGGCTGCCGCATTGCTGAGCATTGGCATCCTCAGCGCGAAAACGTGACAGTGATATAGATTTTTCTTAATTGCTAGCGACAGGTGCCCGGCCCGCGACCGCACCAGAAAATCTTGGGCCGGCCGAGGAATCTGTGACATGCTGGCTCCTCTGCTGCCACTCCTTAACCGTCTGCGAGGTTTCTCCGAATGAAGCGGACATTCTTCGTGTTGTGCATCGTTGCTTCTGTTTCGTTTTGCGTGTCCGCGCAAAACGCCAATTCGCAGGAGTCCAAGCCGGCCGAAACGATTCAGGTGGACACGCGGGCGAAGGGAGCGCCCTTTCCACATTTTTGGGAGCAAATGTTCGGCTCCGGCCGCGCGATCCTTTCGCTCCGGGAAAGTTACCGAAACGATTTGCGCGAAGTGAAAGCGGCGACGGATTTCAAGTACGTCCGCTTCCACGCGATTTTTCACGACGAAGTGGGAGTGTACGATGAAGACGCCGAGGGAAAGCCGCTTTACAATTTTTCCTACGTTGACCAGATCTACGATGGCTTGCTGAAAGCCGGAGTGCGACCTTTCGTCGAACTGAGCTTCATGCCCACGAAGCTCGCAGCGGAAAATGACATTCAAGCTTTCTGGTACAAGCCCAATGTTTCACCGCCCAAGGATTACAAGAAGTGGGGCGAACTTGTGAGCCAGTTCGCAAGGCATCTTGTCGAGCGGTACGGCATCGATGAAGTTTCGCAGTGGTATTTTGAAGTATGGAACGAACCCAACCTCGATTTTTGGGCCGGCGTTCCGAAGGAACAGACTTACTACCAGCTTTACGACGCGGCCGCGCGAGAGCTAAAACTCGTCAGCCCGCGGCTGAAAGTGGGAGGACCGGCGACGGCACAAGCTGCCTGGGTGGATCACTTCATTCAGCACACCGCGCAGGACAACGTGCCTGTGGATTTCGTGTCCACGCATGTCTATGGTAATGATTCGGCTTCGGATGTTTTCGGCACGACGGAACAAATTCCAAGATCGCAAATGGTATGCCGTGCAGTTCGAAAAGTTCACGATCAAATCAACGGCTCCGTTCGTCCACATCTGCCGTTGATCTGGAGCGAATACAACGCCAGCTACAAGAACGAAACGGACGTGACCGATTCCATTTACATGGGGCCGTGGATGGCCGATACCATCCGACAGTGCGACGGGCTGGTGGACATGATGAGCTACTGGACATTTTCCGATGTGTTCGAAGAACAAGGCGTGGTGAAGCGCCCGTTCTACGGCGGCTATGGGCTGATTGCGGAGGATGGCTTGCCGAAGCCGGCGTTTAATGCTTTCAAGCTGTTACACCGTTTGGGCGACACAAGAATTCCAGTGAACGGCGATGACGTTCTTGCAACGCGGCGTGCGGACGGCAGGTTGGTGATGGCGGTCTGGAATTTATCTGCGCCGGGAGGAAATGGCGAGTCGAAGGACATCGTGCTGCAATTGAACTCTTTGGAGGGGAAAAACCAAGCCTTCGTGTACCGGCTGGACGCAGACCATGGATCGCTGCTGAAAGCGTACGCGGAGATGGGCAGCCCCGCAGATCCCACCCAAGCGCAAGTTCAATCTCTTCGGCATGCGGCCCGATTGCTCGCGCCGGAATCATGGTCCATCCAGAATGGCCGGATCGAGTTGCAGCTGCCAGCTAACGCGCTCGCCCTTATCGAAGTTTATTGATTCGCATCCCCCGTTAGCGGGCTGGCTTATTGAGAAAGACTTAGCCCAGCACGATGCGGATGTTGTGGACCGCTCCGTCGTCGGCGAGTGGAATACTTGCGGAGCCCGGCAAGAGTTTGCCGTCCAATTCAGTAAGCGCTACACCGCGCGCCACGTTCGAGGGATTTTCCACCTTGATCTTGTAGATCGCCGAGTGGTAGCGAAAGTCGATGGAGTAGCCGGGCCAATTACGAGGGATACACGGATCAATGCTGAGGATCATGCCCCGCACACGAAAGCCGAGTATCCACTCCATCCCCGTGCGATAAAGCCAACCCGCCGAACCGGTATACCACGTCCATCCACCTCGTCCAACATGGGGAGGCTCGGCATAGATGTCTCCCGATACGACGTACGGCTCCACTTTGTAACGCTGCACGTTGGCGCGCGAACTGGTGCGGTTAATCGGGTTCATGAAGCGGAAAAGTTCATTGGCCTTGTCTCCATTGCCGAGCTCGGCGAAAGCAATTGCCGTCCAAGTGGCGGCATGCGTGTATTGCCCGCCGTTTTCGCGAATCCCCGGAACGTAACCTTTTATGTATCCAGGATCGTGGGTGGTCCTATCGAAGGGCGGGGTTAAGAGCAAGATCAGCCCGTCCGCAGAACGAACGAGTTGCTGATCGACCGCCGACATGGCTCGCGCGGCGCGGCCGGGTTCTGCAGCGCCGCTGATGATTCCCCAAGTTTGAGCGATCGAGTCGATGTGGCATTCGTCATTTTGCGCAGAGCCGAGCGGAGTGCCGTCGTCAAAGTAAGCGCGGCGATACCATTCGCCGTCCCAGCCATCGTGCTCGAGCGCTGCCTTCAACGCACTCACGTGGATGCGCCACTTCTCCGCGCGCTGGGACTCCCCGCGCGCGTCCGCCACTTTTGCAAACTCCCAGAGGACAGTATGCAAGAACCAGCCTAGCCAGACGCTCTCTCCCTTTCCCAAGTAACCGACTCGGTTCATGCCGTCGTTCCAATCCCCGGTGCCCATTAGCGGAAGGCCGTGAAGGCCCACAGACAAGCTGCGATCCAGAGCGCGGGCACAATGTTCAAATATCGTGGCGCGAATCTGCGAAACGCGCGGCTGGAAGTAAGCTTCGTTCTGACCTTCGGCCAAAAGATCGCCTTCTATGAAGGGAACTTGTTCTTCGAGAACAGCCATGTCGCCGGTGGCCTCGATGAAATGAATTACCGCGTAGGGCAACCAGAGAAGATCATCAGACATGCGCGTGCGTATGCCGCGCCCGGACGGCGGATGCCACCAATGCTGGACGTCACCTTCGACGAACTGGTGAGCGGCTGCCCGCAGCAATTGGTCGCGTGCCTCGGATCTTTTCGACACGACGAGGGCCATTACGTCCTGCAATTGATCACGGAATCCATAAGCGCCACTCAATTGATAGAAAGCGGCGCGCGCCCATACGCGACAGGCCAGAGTCTGATAAAGCAGCCAGCGGTTCAACATCACGTCCATGGTTTGATCGGGAGTGCTGACTTGCACAGCTCCCAAGATGTCGTCCCACTGGCGCAGCACTTCACGCAGGACCTGATTCAAGTCCGCAGCTCTGTAACGACTGAGCAATTTACGCGCGCTTTCTTTACTTTCCGTTTCGCCCAGGAAAAAAACGATGTCCACCCGAGCACCCGGCCGCAATTCGAACACCGTTTGCAGGGCGGCGCAGGGATCCAGGGCAGCACCTACTTTGCGCCCGAGCGGCCCATCGCTTTCCAGTGCTGCCGGCTGGTCAGGCGCCCCATTTCTGCCAAAGAATTCAGTGCGGTCTGCGGTGTACGACGTTTGCCGTCCACCCAGGTCAGCAAAAGCGATGCGGCCGCCGAAATCACCATTCCAGGCGCTGCGGGCAAAAAGGGCACCTGACGCCGAATCGATTTCGGTAATGAGGTAAGGGGCTGTGGCGCTTCGCGAACTTCCCAGGACCCATTCGGCATAGGCGGTGACGGAGAGGCGGCGAGTACGTCCGGAATCATTCTGCAGAGAGAGGCGCGATATTTTAATGGGGTCCTCGAGCGGCACGAACTGGATCAGATCGAGGTTGATGCCATGCGAGCCGTGCTGAAAACGGCTGTAGCCCTGGCCGTGACGGCACAGATAACTAGCTGCTTCATCGCGAATTGGAAGCGCCGTGGGGGTCCACACTTCTCCGGTACTTTCATCGCGGATATAGATGGCCTCGCCGGGCGTGTCAAAGACGTGATCGTTGGACCAGGGAGTCAGCTGGTTCTCATGGCTATTGATCGACCAAGTGAAACCTGAACCTGATTCCGAAACCAAGAAGCCGAAAGAGGGGTTTGCGACGACGTTGACCCAGGGCTCAGGTGTTCGCAAACCCTCATTCAGGACCGTCACATATTCGCGGCCGTTTTCAGCAAAACCACCCAGACCATTGAAAAACTGGAGAGCCGGTTGCGGTAACTGCACATCCTGACGTTTGCTGGCGCGCGTTTGGCGAGCCACAGGCGGAGGCGCGGGCTCTCTGTACTGCGATCTCGTAATTTGTTCCGCCAAGGTCCCGCGCCGGCTCAGAAGGACGGCCCTAGCGACTGCTTGGAGCTGGGCGCGCGTTTGCGGCGAAACTAGATCTCCGCGCAAGAGGAAGATCTTTCCGCTGACTCCGGTTGTATCCGGAGAAAGCCTAAGCTGGCTACCACGAACGAGCGCTTCCAAGGACGATTGCAGTTCCTGCACGTAAGACGGAGCTTTTTCATTAATGATAACCACGTCCGCGGATAACTGTTTCATGCGCCAGTATTCATGGGCGCGCAACAACTGCCGAATGATCTCGACATCATCCGGATCGTCGATACGCGCGAGCACGATGGGCAGATCGCCGGAGATCCCCTGGGCCCAAAGCGTGGTTATATCCAGAGAGCTTGCACTCAACACATCAGGCGAGGGTCGGAGAGAGGAATCCGAATAGAGGACAGCATTAGCCAGCCTCTGAAACAGGTGTGCCTCTTCGGCGCCGATGCCCAAATGGTGCAGCTGGACCTGCGCTTGGGTCCACGCAAGAGTTAGAGTGCGTTCAAAGGTTCGGCTATCGCGATACTTATCAGCCAGATCCAGGACTTCTTCGCGCGTGGAAGCAACGATGGTGGAAAAAATAAGATGTGCGGTGGTACCTGGCGGAATATGGACAGTACGCCGCAGGCTCATTATGGGGTCGAGTACAGAGCCAACCGAATTCGAAAGAGGGCGGCCGTCAATAATCGACACAGCGTTGCGCAAGGTACGGGCGCGGCCCACGAACTTCGCGCGGTCGGTTTCGAATTGCAAATCTCCTGTGACGGCTCCGTTGACAACCAGAACGTGCGCTGCCCACACAGCAGTTTCCTCGGGGGAACGCTTGCGTCGGGTGGCAAGTATCGCACCTAGATCGGACACGAATTCAGTTTCAACGAAGAGGTTCGAGAAGGCAGGTTGCGCCATATCCGCCGCCTGCGAAGTAAGCGAAAGTTCCGCGTAAGAACTCACTTGCACATCACGCGCACGGACTCCTAAATTCGTGATCGTGACGCGACGGACTTCGGCATCGTCTTCTGAGGAAACAACCACTTCGAGAGTGGTGGTTAGCGAGCGATCGCGCCGAACAAGTTCGGCGTGGTCTTCGTAGAAATTGGCCTCGTAACTATCCGGTTCGACGCCGCTGGGCTGATAGCCGGCGGACCACACATTTCCGGTTTGTTCATCGCGCAGGAAAATATAACTGCCCCAGCAATCGCGGGTGAGATCCTCACGCCAGCGAGTGATGGCAATATCGCGCCAGCGGCTATAGCCCGAGCCCGCCGCAGTCAGCATGACGCCGTAGCGTCCGTTGGAAAGAAGCTGGGTGCGCGGAGTTGCGTCGTGGGGAGTTGTGAATCGGCGGACCACTGGAGGCGTAAGCTCGCGCACCTTGGCCGCGGCGGAGACTTCCTCGGCGCGCGGACGCGCGACCAGCACGTCGCGAGGAGTGCGCTCCTGCAAAAGAAGCTCGGTGGCACGCACGATAGGTTCGGCGTGGAAGCGTGTTTGCATCACGCCATCATTGAGGACGTTCGCGGATGACAACAAAGTCATGCCCTGGTGATGCGCCATGTAGGCGCGTACCACCGCAACGTTCTTTCCTTCCGGCAACCGAGAGCCAGTGTAGTCCAGCGCCTCATAAAACCCGAACATTCCTTTGCCGCCGGCCTGCCCAAGCCGCTCAAAATTCTTAACCGCAGCGGAAGGTCTAATCATGGAAGCCAGCGCGGTAGCGTATGGCGCGATCACGAGATCCTCGCTCAGCCCGCGTTTAAGGCCGAGTCCGGGAACACCGAAACTGGAATACTGATAGGTGAAATCGATATCCCTGGCGTTGTAAGCAGACTCGGAAATCCCCCAGGGCACGCCGCGCTCGCCTCCGTATTCAATTTGCCTTAGAACTATCTGCTCGTAGGTTTGACTCAGCAGGCTATCAGCCGGCGATCGCATCACCAGCGCGGGCATGAGATATTCGAACATGGATCCGGACCAAGAAATTAACGCGGAGCCGCGGCCTACGGGTGTAAGGGCGCGTCCGACGCGAAACCAGTGGGAGGACGGAACATCTCCTTTAGCGATGGCAATGAAACTGGTGAGCCGGGCTTCCGAAGCAAGCAAATCGTAGCAATTCGGATCCAAACTTCCGTCGGTGCCCCGGTATCCGATAGAAAAAAGCTTGCGTGAGTGATCGAACAAGAAGCTGAAATCCATGGTCTCGAATAATTTCCCCGCCGTTTGTGCGATAGCGGTTAGACGGCGAACCAGGGATGCAGAGTCTGAGATGGAGTCTTGCATCGCTCGCATGAGCGCAGCCACGCGCGCGAGGACGTCCCTATTTCCGACAGGATCATGGGCCAAACTTGCGCCAAGAGCGGTGAGTTCGCGGACAGCGGCCTCAAAACGTTCGGGAGCATCCGTTAGAGTCGGAAGGCTCCGGAAGAAAGGTTCAATCGCCAGCCATTCGGGAGCCGGCCCCGAGGGACTTTCAGCTAGAGCCACGACTTGCGCGGGATCAAGGCGAAGCCACGGCAGCAGGATTTTTGCATCCTGAATGTGAGATTCCACGCATGCTCTCGCGGCTTCGGCCCAGAATCGAAACTCTGAGTTAGAACTATCTCCCAGCTCTTGCTCGAGAGTTTGTGCGATGTCTGCGACGGTTTGGACACGATCTCTCAATTCAACGAAGCGCACGGTCCAATCCGAAGGGTCTGACGGTACGGAATCACAAATTGCAGCAACGGCCTCTATCGCGTTACTGAGCTGCTTGCGCGTGACGCTATGTGTGCGCTTGGTATCTGCGATTCGAGCAACAGCTTCGCGCAACAGCCGCAGCGCATCTTCCACTCCAGACAATACGCTCCGCTCCACGGGTGATTTTTCTATCATCTCCCTGCAGCCGTTGCCGAGCGCCAATAGATGCCCGGCCATATTGCCGCTATCGACGGAAGAGACGTACTTCGGATCCAGAGGATGAAGATCCCGCGTGTCATACCAGTTATAGAAATGGCCTCGAAATTGTTCCAACCTGTTCATGGTGCGGAAAGTGTTTTCGAGCCGTTCCGTGGCCGCCTGAATTCCAATCCAACCAAAGTCGCGGGCCGCGAGCGTAGAGAGCAAATACAGTCCCATATTCGTCGGTGAAGTTCGGTGAGCAACGATGGGTTTGGGATCTTCCTGGAAATTATCCGGAGGAAGGAAGTTATCCGCGGGTGTAACAAAAGTTTCGAAGAAGCGCCAGGTGCGGCGCGATGCCAGCCGGAGAGCCATGGCATCGGCTGGGGAGAGGGTTTCTACATCCGGAAGGCTTGGAGGAAGGCTAATCCAACGCGCAACCGCAGGCGCGGCAATCCACAGAGCAACAAAGGGAGTCGCAGCAAACAACGAATGGGGCCTTGCAAACAACACCGCGAACAATGCTGCAAGAGCGAACAAGACGCTGGCGATCATGCGTTTGTACATGCCGAAAATATTCAAGTCGAGGGCAGACTTGGCCTGGGCGGCAGTGACCCACTGCAGTAAATTCCTTCCCGATATGAATATCCTAGCGAGCGTACGCAAAATCGCATCCAACATCAGCCATCCCTGGTAAGCCAACAGAGTGATGGTCAAGCCAATCTGATATAGACCGAGGGCAAGATCCGAAAGGACGCCGCGAACGTGGCTGCGCTTGGAGATTCCACCGAGACGCGGATTCAAGCCGATCAGAAAAGGAATCAGTGAAGGAATGGAGACTGTCGCCAGGATAAACCTGGTCCACATCCACGGAGAGATTACCGGCACTAGCCATCCAACGACCAAGGTGAGAAACATGCAGGGCGCGGAAAGAGTCCGGCGTAGATTGTCGAGCATTTTCCAGCGGCTGATTGCCGGGATTTTTATGTTTCTGCGCTCTTCTTTGGATAAACCGCCGCGGCCGAAAATCCAGGGCAGCAGTTGCCAGTCTCCGCGCGCCCAACGGTGCTGGCGTGCGGCCGCAGCTTCATAGTGCGACGGGAAGTCGTCGAACAGCTCGATGTCCGTTGCCAGTGCAGCACGAGCGAAGATACCCTCGAGCAGATCGTGGCTCAGCAGGGTATTTTCCTTCACTTTGCCGGCGAGAGCGGTCTCGAATGCATCGATGTCGTAAATTCCCTTGCCGGTATAGGAGCCTTCGCGAAATAGGTCCTGGTAAACATCGGAAACAGCGGAGGCATAGGGATCGATTCCGCTTGGGCCGGAGAAAATTTTCTGGAAGAGCGAGCCTTCGCGCTCGGTGGGCAACGAAGGAGTAATTCTGGGCTGCACGATTGAGTAGCCGTCCACTACACGGCCTGAGTCTGCAGAAAATCGAGGCCGATTCAAGGGATGGGCCATGGTGCCCACAAGACGGGCGGCAGTGCCGCGAGGCAGGCGTGTGTCCGCGTCCAGGGTAATGACGTAACGCACTCCGGGAACCGATTCCGGCGGAAGGCCTTCGATAGGTATGAAGGTGGTGCTCGCCGAGCCGCGGAGGAGTTGATTGAACTCGTGGAGTTTTCCGCGCTTACGTTCCCATCCCATCCATTTTTGTTCGCGTTCATTCCACACGCGTTTACGATGGAACAGAAAGAAGCGGTCGCCTCCGCCTGGTGGCGGACCGTGGCGCCTGTTTAAGTTTGCGATGCTCTCGGCAGCGGTAACCAACAGGTCTTCGTCGCTCGGTAAACTTTCCGTTGGAGCATCAATCCAGTCCGAGAGCAATGCGAAACGCAAATCGCCGTCGGGGTTCGCCAGGTAATGGACTTCCAGCCGCTCGGCCTGTTCCTTGATTCCTTCCTCGGAGGTGAGCAAGGTCGGAACTGCGACGAATGTACGCAGCTCGGTCGGTATTCCCTCCTTCAACTCGAAGCGGGCCAGCGTGCGCGGCCCCAGCAGATCGGTCACCGCACGGTTGATCAGTGCGATAGCCAAATCCGAGGCAGGAATTGCGGCAAGCAGGCCGAGCAACACGAGATAACCGGTGTGCAATCCCATCTCGCTGGCGTGGAATAGCGGGAACGCTAAGATGACGGCGGTCAGTACCGCGATGGTCCCCAAAAAACCTGGGACCGCTGCGCGGACGTACAGACGGAGAATCCATCGTCTCGAGGGGACGTGAAAATCCAACTCTCGCTCGAAAGACCAACGTCCGTGCGATATCAGGTAATAACCCGGGTCGGAGCGTCTATCGTCCGGCGGCTGGCCGTCGGTACGCTCCGCGCGCGCCTTTTTCGAACGATGCAAGGCGCGTTCGGCAACTTCGATCTCCGTATGTTTCGAGCCGCGCGAAAGATCTTCGATCGCGTGTCGGTAGTAATCGCGCGTGGCAAAATCCATGTCCGCAAAATTACTTCCATCGCGTAAAACCTTGTCTACCAGACTGACGCTTTCGAAAAACACCTGCCAGTCGAACTCCGACATCAGGCGCATGCTGGTGATGATATTGCGCACAGTCACGGTCATGGCGGCTTGTTGCTGGTGCTCGGCGCGGACGATTTCATCCGCCGTGGTGCCTTGGGCGGCCAGGCGCTCGTCCAACCACACGAGAACGGGGCCCACTTTCGGATCCAAATCGCGCAAACGTTGCACGAGTTGAACGGCAAAAGCTCTTTCGAGAGGTTTTTTCTCGAATTCGCGGAGGACGCTGGCCGGAGAAACCATGGCCTGGCCGCCGGTGCCGAGAAGGCCATCGGCGAGCAAGTCGGCGGCTTCGCGAGCACGGCGGCTGAGCAGCAGGCGCTCGGCGATCCTACGTAGATTCTCGACCAGCACCACTCTGAGCGTGATGGCTACGGCCCAAAGCTCGCCGATGGTCAGCGGCTGCACGCGTTGGTAAGCCGAAACAAAGCCGCGGAGCACGTCCGGTTCGAAACGGCTATCCGTATGGGCCACGAAGGCCCAAGCGACACCGAACACGCGTGGGTATCCTTGCAAATGCCCGGAAGCCAATTTTGGCAATTTTTTATAAAATCCAACAGGCAAGTCGTCACGAATTTCGCGAAGCTGCTCTTCGACAATGTAAAAGTTATCGACCAGCCACTCCGCGGCGGGCGTGATCGCATGCTCTTCTTGAATGGCCTTCGCAGTGGCGCGGTAATATTCCAGCAGGACTCGGCCGTTTTCGGCTACGCGCGGGATAAGCGGGCGACCGTCGTCGGAATCGGTCGTGACGGTCTGAGCGGCGGCAAGACTTTCCGCGTGCTGCTCCAGACGCTCAACGCTGAACAGTTCCGCGCGAATCGGCTCGTGAATTTCGACGAATATATTCTGGGGTTGAGTGGCCGTGGCCATTTGTCCTTGGAAATTGTGTTCGTGACGACTAACAGATGCGCGTTAGAGGCCTATATACAATACAACGCAAACAGCAAGTCCGGGCACTCGAAAGCGATAGAGGACGCGTGAATCAAGTGAGCGATGTGCGTGAGAATCGCCGGCTGGGCTTGGTTGTGGGAGCCGGATTTGGCGAATTGCCGGAGGCGGCTAGCTGGCGCGCCGCAACCCGGAAACGCTCGGTACGGACGGGGAAGGAGCAGGAGATGCGAGCCGCAAAGCTTCCGATCCCTGGTGCGCATCTATTGCCGAGCGCAGAATCCTTTCTATATCGGGCTTTCGGTAGGGATGGCAGATGAAATCGAATGCGCGCATGTTCAAAGCCGCCAAGTAATCTCTATATTCGTGCGGACACGAAGGGTCGCAAACGATTATCGCCGGAATTTCAGCTGGTTGCGATCGTAGGTGTCTGACCACGTCGCGGTAGGTGCCGTCCACAAGCCAAAAGCCGCAGAAGCAGACGGCCACATTCTCTCTGGAGAGCACGGACTTCACCTCTTCCAAGCCTTTGGCCCACAGAGTTTTCACGGGAAACAACTGAAGGAGACCCGAGATATTCTTTTGAATCTCCAAGTCATTGGTCGCAACCAAGACGATGGGCTGAGAGTCAAGATCGATAGTTCGCGTGTGACTCGCAGCGGCAGTTCTTTCATTGATGGCCGGGGCCTTCATAGTCGCGATTCCTTTCGCCGGTAATCCTCAATCATCAAAGGATTCCTGGGGATACAGCGCGGCAATACTCGGCCATAAGTGCATTTCAATCCATACAGTCAATTCGTTAGGCACCTCCGGAACATCCTGTAGCTGAAGGCCGTTCACGGGAAAACGCAATCAATGGTGCGGGCTGGGAGGTGAAGGCGAGCGTCGTCGGAAGACCGGGAAGGATGGTCGGAGTGCGAACAGGGGTCCGTGCGCTGGCCCAAAACGCTACTACGGCTCGATAATTTGATTACGCACCGCGTAGCGTACTAATTCGCTCACCGTGTGCAACTGAAGCTTGCGCATTATATTGGCGCGATGCGTCTCAGCGGTTTTCACGCTGATATTCAGTGACGACGCGACCTCTTTGCTGCTCTTACCTTCAGCAAGCAATTGAACGATTTCGCGTTCTCGAGAGGTGAGCCGGTCACGCATGGTCTCGGGAGGTTCGGTTCGCGTTTTTCCTTCGTTAAAGTTCGTGAGCATAACTTCGGTGGCGCGAGGGGTAAAAAATGGCTTGTGATTTGCGAGAGTCTCGACCGCGATAATCAGATCGCGATCCGAGTCTGATTTTACGATGTACCCGCGGACCCCGGCTTCGAGAATGTCCCGGATCAGTTGGTCGGAGTAGTGTACCGAGAGAATCAGGACCTCGGTATCAGGCGAGCTCTTTCGAATTCTTTTAGCGGCATCCACGCCGTTTAGGTCGGGCATGCTGATGTCGAGGATGACAACGTCAGGCTTCAGCTCTTCTGCTTTCGCCACAGCCTCACGGCCCGTGTGGGCTTCGCCGCATACTTCCCAACCTGCATGCGATTGAAGCAAGGCCTTAATTCCGCGCCGCATGAGATCGTGATCATCTGCGACTAGTATGCGTAACATTTTCATGCTCTCTCCAACGACAGGGGATTTGAACGGGGCCAGGAAGCCCATTTAAACCTAACATGCGTAGTCACATGAAGGGTGCACTTGGGCATTTAATTCTGGAAAGCGCATACAGTCAAGGGTGAAACTGCGGCGGGGACGCGGTAGAGAAGTCAGACCAGGAATGCTGACCCGCGGCACTTCAAATCGTTGGGAAAAAAGGGGACAACTTTAGAAGATCGCGAGATTTGCCTTTTACATGCGTTCGGCCAGGCACTCGCGCAATTGCTGCCGAGCGCGCGAGAACCTCGTTTTTACTGCCGACTGCGAAAGTTTCAGTGTTGTGGCGGCCTCTTTTGCTTGCCACTCCTGCAGTCCCAGGAGCCGAACCACGACTCGGGATGTGTTTCCAAGCCCCTCGATGGCCTGGTGAAGAGCGCGGTGATTCTCACGCTTTGAATACAAGATTTCGGGATGATAAGCATCCCCGGCGCTCAAGGTTTCCACCGGATTCAGTTCTTCGCCCGTATTGTTCTCATACGAGAGATAGTGATCCTCTGAGCGGCGCTTACGAACTTTTATTAAGGCTTCATTCATGGCGATCCGCGTCAGCCAACTGGAAAAGCGGGACTGGCCGCGGAACTGATGTAGATGAGCGTAGGCATTCAATAAGCTCTGCTGCGAGGCGTCCTCGGCGTCTTCCCGGTTCCGAGTGATCTTTAGTGCGACGTGATAGGCCTTTCGAATATAGGGCTGGATTAAATCGGCAAAAGCATCGTCGTCTCCAGCTTGAGCGCGCTTCACTAGTTCCAGTTCCTCGACACAATGAGACGCATCTGTCCCTGTCCCTCTAGGGAAAGGCTGCTTTTCTTTAGAAACCCTTCGATCGCAATCCACTGGACCCCTCTTTGCCTGATGGCCGACGCTGAAGTGAATGAAATAAATGGAAAATAGCCTGCTCCACACAGGTCATTTGTACGCGGCCAAAGTAGTCGAATCCCGGGGCTAGGTCTATCGGCGGCATCCTGTACCGTCAGCGGGTTATTCCTGTATCTGTCTGAAGATAGTTGCTAAGTTCGGGTTGCGGAGCGCGGCATGGCGAAGATTGACGCGAAAGACTACAGTAAGCCGCTTAGTACCCTTCCAGAAGTTCCCACATCATCTCCAGCGTTAACGGTATGTGCTACCAGGCGAACTTATGTTCCTATGGGATGGGTTACAGAAGGAAAGCGGAGGGGACCTTGAAACCACATGTACTTAAGCTCGCGCTAGGCATCTTCGCATGTACCGGGGCTGTATTGAGCGCGAGCGGCGCGACTACGAGCGCCATCGGCTTGGCCCCGAATCCAGTGGCGGATTCCCTGCCTTTCGCGGCCTTAATTGGACTAATTGCTCTTGGAGCGGTTTTCGTTTTGCGGAAGATGATTCGAGATTTGTTCTAATCTCTCAGGTTTAACCTCGTTTCAGAGTCCCTTCAAGACGCCGAACGGCGGGTTCCAGTCGTTGTTTATTCTTCCAAAAGTCGGCCCAAAGGTCTCCGAGCTTGTCTATACGGCGGCGTATGGAGGAGAGGTTCCACGTCTCCGGGGCAATTTTTGCCGATAGCTCGTCAAAGGTTATAGGTGTGGAAACAGGCGCGTGCGGAAACGCCCGCACTGAATAAACGGATGCCAGGGATTGCCCTGAAGAATTTTGATGTGCGTCGATATAGATGGAGCCCTTTGGGCGATTTCGCACCGTTCGATCCGAAGTGATCAGTCCCGGGTGATGCTGCGCGGTAAGCGAAGCGATCGTCTGAACGAACTGCCTGGCTTGCTCGTAGGTGTAGAGCCGTTCAACGGGAATAAAAATGTGCAATCCGGTCGCGCCGGAAGTTTTTAGAAAAACTTTCATTCCAATCTCTTGTAACTTCGAGGCTAACAGCTTTCCGAGTTTGGCCACGGCGGCAAAGGGAGTTCCTTCCGTGGGATCCAAATCAAAAAATATATAATCCGGGTGTTCGAGGTCGTCGCTGCGCGCGGACCATGGATTGTGGTCAATACATCCGAGATTGGTAAGGTAGAGCAGACTCGCTCGATTGTTAGCCACAAAATATCGAATGGGCTTCGATTTGCTCTCGGACTCAATGGCCACTGTCTTAATCCACTCCGGGGCATCTTTGCCCGAGTCTTTTTGAAAAAACGCCTGGCCTTCGATTCCATTTGGGTAGCGGCGCAATACTAGAGGCCTGTCCTTTAAGAACGGCAGAAGTAAAGGCGAGATATAGTTGTAATACGCCAGCAAATTTCTCTTGGTGTATCCGTCGCCCGGGAAATAAACCTTATTGAGATTGGTGAGACGCAAAGACGCACCATCAACTTCAACAAGAAGTTCCGGCTGCGAACCGTGGTCGAGTTCATTCGCGATTTCTGCGTCGGTTTTGAGAACGGTTGGTGAAGCAGCAGGAGTTGCCGCGGTCCTGACTTTGGGCGCTGGCGTTTCAACGGTTTTTCGCCGACGCGGCTCGGGAGGCTTGGCTTTCTTATTGACTACACTCGCGGTCATAGATTTTGTTTCCTTCTCAAAGGTGCAATCCTTCGGGTCGTGGTCTTCCTGCAAGCCCAGAAATGTGGGCTGGCGCAAGTGGCGTCCGTCAGTCCATCCTCCATATTTCACCCGCGCTACGAGCTGGGGTTTCACCCAGTAAGCTTTCTCGCGGTTGACTGGTCTCGTGGCGAATGGGCACTTTTCCGTTTGTAGCGCCTTTAGCTGCGAGGCGAGCCGTTTTTGAAACGCGCCGGAAAACCCGCTTCCAGCTCCGCAAATGAATTCGAGCTTCTTGCCATCATAAAGTCCCAAGAGAAGAGCGCCGAAATATTGCCGGGTACCGCGCGGATCAGTCCAGCCACCCACGACTGCATCCAATTCGCGGACTAATTTGAATTTCAGCCAAGCCGTGGTGCGCCCTTCAGGATAGGAACTGTGGATCTGTTTTCCTAAAATTCCTTCCAACTGCTTTTCGAGAGCCAGTTCGTACAATTCCTTTCCTTTTTCGATTTCATGATCAGAGTATCGGATGATTTCGTCGGTACGAAGAATTTGCCTCAGGAGCGTCTTGCGTTCGAGCAGAGGCACTGGGCGAAGGTCGTAACCGTCACAATAAAGAATATCGAAGACATAATAAACCACGGGGACTTGGTTCATGAGTTCAACGCTTGGATTGATGACGGAAAATCGCTGTTGCAAACGCTCGAAGTCGCTGCGGCCCTCGCGATCCAGGGCCACGATCTCNNGCCAGCGCGCGCCCGCCGTCCCATTTGATTTCGAAGAGCCACGCCGGATCCGAAAACGGGCGGTCGGACAGTGTCGCAAGGGCAGGCGGAATCCAGTCGGGCATCGCCGCCCGCCGCGCAGCTTTCGGGAACTTCACATCAGTCTTTTTTTCTGGAGCGGCTTTTTTGAGATTGCTTGCCGTGCGATTGGAGATCCACTTCTTCTTCGGACCTTTCCTCTCCGGAAGGACCGATCCCGCGTGATCGTCAATCTTCCAAGTGTCGCTGGAGGATGAATCGCGGTGTTTGATCATCAGCCATTCTTCTTTTCCGGGCTGACGGCTGCGGATCTTTACCAGCACAAAACTTCCAGTCAGTTTTTTCCCGTGCAGGATGAACTTGAGCTCGCCACGGTCGAGTTGCTGTTGCGCCGGTAGGTTTCCTTCCGCTTCAAAAGTGCCGTTGTCCCATACGATCACGTCGCCAGCGCCATAATTTCCCTGGGGTATCTCGCCTTGAAACTTCGCGTACTCCAGGGGATGATCTTCGGTCTGGATGGCAAGCCGCTTATCCCCGGGATTCATCGACGGGCCTTTCGGAACGGCCCAGGATTTCATCACACCGTTTACTTCCAGGCGAAAATCGTAATGAAGGCGGCGAGCGTGGTGTTCTTGAACAACGAACGTAGACCCGTTCCGGGATAGTCGGCCTCCAGCCGGTTCGGGAGTGGCGTCAAACCGCCTCTTCCGCTTGTATTCTGTGAGCGCCATCGGCCGATTATACGGGCGTAGCGCCGACGGGGAAGAACTGAAATCGCGGCTACATCATCTTTTCGTAACGGCTACAGGCTTGTCCCTATGGGCTTTACGTCGCATTATCTGTATACGGGTAAATTACGCTGGAGGTTCGAAACCGATGGCATCGTCTGCTTGGAAGGGTTTTGTTACGTTCGGATTGATTTCCATTCCGGTCAAACTGTATCCGGCTGCACGTAGCTCCCGAGTGGGCCTTCACCAGCTTCACGCAGTGTGCAAGACGCGGCTTCGCCAGCCGCTATTTTGCCCAACATGTAACCGCATTGTGGAACGCTCGGAAGTAGTGAAAGGGTACGAATACGAAGATGGAAAGCATGTGGTGATCGATCCGGAGGAAATCAAAAAGATAACGCCCGAATCCGCGAGGGCCATGGAAATTCTTGCATTCGTAAAAGAATCCGAGATCGATCCTCTGTTTTTCGATTCGTCTTACTTTCTGGTTCCCGAAGACCAAGGCAAGAAAGCTTACAAGTTGCTGCTGAAAACGATGGAAGACAAGGATCGCGTTGCCATTGCCAAGCTCACGATGCACCAGCGCGAGTACACCGTCTTCCTGCGGCCGTACGACCACGGCATCGCCCTTCACACCATGTACTTTGCCAACGAAATTCGCGAAGCGCCCGGATACGGCGAGACTGACAACGTGAAGATCACGCCGCAAGAAATAAAGCTGGCCGACCAATTGGTCGATAATCTTTCCGAAGAGTTCCAACTCAAGAAATATCACGATGAATTTGAGACGCGGCTTCGCGCCCTGATCGAGGCAAAGCAGAAAGGGCGCGACATTGCCGTTACTCCTCGCCCGGAGCGAGCGCCTGTGATTGACATGATGACTGCGCTGAAGAAAAGCCTGGAAAGGACCGCGGGAGCCAGAAAAAGCCCTCTGCATTCGACCAGGGAAGTTTCGGCGCACGACAAAAGGACTCGCCGCAAAGCAAGCTAGCTGGCGGATTTTCCTTGTCCTTCCAGAACCGCGCAGGTCCCGGTCCCATTGCGGCTGCGTATAGAAACGCCCTCTTAATCAAATGAATATTTTCAAAGCGACCACAAGTTTTGAAGGCTGGCTTCGAACCAGGATCCCCGTGGTGGAAGCAGACCTTAAGCAAAAACATGAATTGATGGCCGAAGATGAGTTTCGGTTCTTCCGCGGAACGTTCTATCGCTGGACACAACTTTGGACCAAACACTGCCGAGATTTAGCTTCTGCACCGTCTGTGTTGGCGGTGGGCGATCTTCATGTGAATAGTTTCGGAACCTGGCGAGATAAAATTGGCCGCTTGGTTTGGGGAATTGACGATTTCGATGAAGCGTACCCCCTACCGTACACGAACGATCTGGTTCGGCTTGCGACCAGCGCACGGTTGGCGTACTCGCTAGGTCATCTTAAAATTAAAACCAAGGACGCTTGTGACGCGATCCTGGAGGGTTATACCGGCTCACTCAAAGCCGGCGGCAGGCCCTTGGTTCTGGAAGATAAGAACGCATGGTTCACTTCGATTGCGTTGAGCCGGCTGGATGATCCACCTTCCTTCTGGCGCACACTGGAGAGCAATTCCCCGCTGCGGCACGCTGAACCTGCCACACCCAAGAAAATGTGGAAGGAACTTTTCCCGGGGCACAGTCTTGCGTATCGCGTAATCAAGCGCACTGCGGGCACTGGAAGCTTGGGCCACCCGCGCATCGTGGCGATCGCAGATTGGGAAGGCGGAAAAATCGCGTTAGAGGCGAAGCTTCTGGCGCCATCCGCTTGCATCTGGGCCGACGGAGGCAATACAGGCGCTATTCATTACCAGCGAATCTTGCGGGACGCCGTGCGCTGCCGTGATCCGTATGTACGGGCGAGAGATAATTGGCGCATCAGCAGATTGGCTCCGGATTCTTCGCCAGTCGACATTGAGACTCTGCCCAAGAAACGAGACGAGGATCGTATGTTGAATGCAATGGGGTGGGAAGCGGGGAACGTACATCTGGGATCGAAGAGATCGGTCAGGTTCGTTCAGAATGACCTGCGAAAGCGCCGCGGAAATTGGCTGAGGGCGGCGGCGAAGGACATGGCGCAAGTCGTGTCCAAAGACTGGAAGGAATGGCGGGCGGGTAAAATGTAGTTTTGGCTTTTTGGATTATCAGTCTATTTTATGGCGAATAGAACAACCAGAGATTCGGCCAGCTTTCCTCCGGTCGTAACGGCCGTCGTATGCGTCGCTGCTCTTTATTTTGCCAGGTCCGTCCTGGTTCCTATTGCTCTAGCAGTTCTTTTGGCGTTCCTTCTGGCTCCGCTCGTCAATCTTTTGCAGAAAGCGCATCTGGGAAGGACCGGGCCGGTAATCGTCGTGGTGCTGCTTGTAGCGGGGCTTTTGACGGGCCTCGGTTGGCTCGTCTTCAATCAAGCAATTAGTCTGGCGACCCAGATTCCAAATTACAAAACCACCATCTCCTCAAAAATTGAATCGTTCCGCGGGGTGAGGGAAACCGGGATCGGTAAAGCGGAGGCTACCGTAAATGAATTGGGAAAGGAACTGTCGTCCACGATCGAGACACCTTCGCCGGATGATCAAACGAACCCAAATCAGCGGGGCAAACATCCGCTGTTACCCGGCGGCAGCATCGCCCATCCTGTTCCAGTGGAAGTGGTTCAGCAGAACAGTCCCATCGCGTCCGTTCGGGCGCTGCTAGGTCCAGTCCTGGGACCGGTTGCAACGTTGGGAATTGTTATGGTCTTCACCGCGTTTATTCTGCTACGCAGCGAAGATCTCCGCGACCGCCTCTTCACGCTGGCCGGCTTAAACAGATTTCATGTCACAACGCAGGCTTTCGACGAGGCTACCCAGCGAGTCGGCCGGTACTTATTTTTTCAATTCCTGATGAATCTCGGCTATGGCACGTTGTTCGGCCTGGCTCTTCATTTCATTGGCGTGCCTAATGCCTTCCT
>PLZZ01000190.1:45130-47940 GCA_003153585.1 Acidobacteriota bacterium
CAGTGGGAATTCCTGACCGTCCTCTTGGGTGATCAACGCGTGCTTGGAACGGAAGTACAGCTTTATCAAAGGCTCCGAAGGATGGATGCAGAGGGAGCACGGCAGGTTATTGACGGCTTTCTTAAAGAAGGTTCGATTGAAAAGCTGTACGAATCTGTTATTACGCCGGTGCTGATCTTCATCGAGAAGGATCGAGCGGACGTGGGATTAGGTGAGGCGCGCGAGCAGTTTGTGTTTCAAACTTTGAAGGAAACCATCGAGGAGCTCGCGCTAAGACCCGAGGTTGAAAGAAAAACTGAGGATATCGATACAGAAGCGAACAGCGAGGGCCTCTCAATCGTTTCTGCAGCTAAGAAAACAAGCGTCACAGATTGTGCGATCACCTGCATGCCCGCGCGGGATGAAGGAGATGAAATCGTCGGAATGATGCTGGCTCACTTGGCTACTCGAGCGGGATACAACGCTCATGTTGTGGTGCCGGCGTCGCCCGAAGATATGATGGAAGAAGCTGCCGGACAACATTGCGAGTTGATCTACGTCTCAGCGTTGCCGCCTTACAGTGTTTACAATCTGCGCAGATTTTATAAGACACTCCGCATACGTTTCCCGAAATCGAGAATTGGGGTTGGTTTGTGGGGTTTCGCGGGAAACATCGAAGTGATGAGGACACGTTTGGGACTTGTGGAGGCAGACACGATCGTCAGCACTCTCTCCGAAGCTACGGGCCAAGTTCCTTCCCTTACCGAGGCTGTTACTCAATAGCCCGATTTCATTGAGAGCGTTTCCCTACAGAATCGATTTTGACTGACTACAGCATTTGCCCGATAGACAGGGATATAAACATGCTAGATACTGCCCACCCGTGTCGGACGCCAAGACCAACACTTCGGCTCTGTTCTCTGCCTCGTCCGATTCTTCGGGCGACAAGACTAGTCTTTCGGGGCATAAAAAAACGATTCGAATTCTGATTGCCGACGACCACGAAGCCGTCCGGCGAGGTTTACGCTCAGCCCTTGCGGCGGCTGGTTGGGAAGTCTGCGCCGACGTAGTGAATGGAAAAGATGCGGTGGAAAAAACGGCGGAGCTGAACCCTGATTTGATCATCCTGGATATCAGCATGCCGGTAATGGGCGGTTTGGACGCGGCGCGCTTGATTCGCCGGGCAAATCCGAACGCCAAGATCGTTGTTTTCACCATGCACGAATCGCAGCAAATAAAAGACGAAATCGCGCGTATCGGCATTCAGGCTCACGCGGTGAAATCGGCGCCGATGAAACAGCTCTTGGAGACTATCAAGAGTGTGCTCAGTCCGGATGGACCGCTCAATTAAGAAGTAGTTTCTGAGATCAACCCTCAACGAACCCCGTCAGTGAAAATCGTGTGAAGTGGTTTCGGCCCGCGTGATACCCAATGGCTGAATGCTTTCGGCTTTCACTGAGATTACCCCGTCCTGATTTTGCAGTCGCCCCTCGACAAGCAAAAATTGCTGGTGAACTATCACTACATGGTATTTCTCGAATAGCTGCGGAGTTATAATCGCATTCGAGATTCCCGTTTCATCTTCCAGGCTGAGAAAAACAAAACCTTTCGCTGTCCCAGGACGCTGGCGCGTGATCACTCCCCCTGCAATCTTGACGCGCATACCATCCGGCAGATGGGTAAGTTCGATGGCCGAGCGAACACCACGCCTCTTCATTTCGACCCGATGGTGGCCCATGGGATGAAGGCCTACGGTCATTCCCGTGCCACGAAAATCTGCAACTAATCTTTCTTCTCCGGTCATGGCTGCTAGAGGAGACTGCATCGCGGAAGAAAGCGAAGCCGCTTCCGTGCTGCCGTTTATTAGTTCTTCTTCCGCTCCTTCCGTCTCTTCAAGCAATGGCCCCGGCCGTCTGGCTGCGCGTTCGATTTGCCATAAAGCATCTCGCCGATGGACTCCGTGCTTGCCGGCGATAAAATTCAAAGCGCCGACTTCCGCCAACGTCGTAAGCTCCGACTTCTGAATCAGGGGGACGCGAAGCTTTAAATCTTCGATAGAAAGAAATGGCCGAATAGCGCGCTGATTTACAATTTCCAAAGCCACGTCGCTGCGCAAACCTTTCACATAGCGCATCCCCAACCGCACGCAAAAATCCGGGGCGTTTTTTTCGAGCTTGCACAGCCAGTCCGAGCAGGTTACATCGATAGGCTTCACTTTCAGGCCGTGCCGTTGAGCATCTCTTACCAGCGTGTCGGGCTGATAAAACCCCATAGGCTGATTATTCAAAATGGCAGCGGTGAAAGCAGCCAGATAGTGGCATTTCAAATAAGCGCTGGCGTAGGCGAGCAGGGCAAAACTTGCGGCATGGGATTCAGGAAATCCATACAAGGCGAAAGAAGTGATGGACTGAACGATCTTTTCCTGCGCCACGGGTGCTATTCCATTTTTATCCATCCCGCAACGCAGTTTAATCTCTATTTCTTTCATGCGCTTTTCTGAACGCTTGAAGCCAAGTGCGCGGCGTAATTCTTCAGCTTCGCCTCCGGTGAATCCAGCGGCAATCATGGCCATGCGCAGTAATTGCTCTTGAAATAACGGCACTCCTAAAGTGCGCTCGAGGACAGGTTTGAGTGAAGGATGAAGAAAGTCCACGGCCTCGCGTCCCTGGCGGCGCTTCAAATAAGGATTGACCATCTTCCCCACAATCGGCCCCGGCCGGATAATCGCCACTTGCACGACTAGGTCGTAAAAACATTCAGGCCGCAGGCGGGGCAAACAGGCCATTTGCGCATGGCTTTCCACCTGAAACATTCCGATCGTATCTGCTTTT
>PLZZ01000108.1:0-17592 GCA_003153585.1 Acidobacteriota bacterium
CGCCAAAAAATTCAGAAATGGATGTGCTCCTTTTTGTTCCGTTTCTGCCGCTCTGGTCGCAGCAAGAATAGTGGCCGTGAACACATCAACTGCAGCCCAAATTGGAGTTTTGCGCGCCTCGATGCTACCTTGTTGCCAGCATTATCAGCCCGCGATATCAGGCATCGCCTGCGCGCGCGTGGGAAGAGGTGAATGACCATGACTTGGGGCAAGCGGCGAGCGATTGTAATCATCGTGCTGGTAGTTTTTTTTGTCGTCCTGATTTTTTGGACCGCCTCGAAACCGAACATACGCATCGCCTCGAATTCCGTCCTGGTAATTGACGCGACGGGCCAAATCGAAGAGCAGCGCGCCCCGGATTTTTTCAGCGCCTTCAACGGCACCGTTCCGGTTCTGCATGACTACCTCGATGCCCTCGACAACGCTCGCACCGATCCCCGCGTCACCGGCGTGGTTGTGCGCATCGCCCCGCTCCAAACCGGCTGGGCAAAACTCGAAGAGATTCGCAATCATTTGCTTGCGTTCCGAACGAGCGGCAAACCCAGCATTTGTTATCTGGGATATGACGGCATCCAAAACCAGGAATACTATCTCGCCAGCGCTTGCCAGCAAATCTGGCTCGTGCCCACCACTCCCGTCAACATTCGCGGGATGATGGCCGAAGCTACTTTCATCCGCGGCACACTCGACAAGCTAAAAATTGTCCCCGAGTACTATCACATCGCCGAATACAAAACTGCCGGAAACATGTTCACCGAGAAGAAATTCACTCCGGCGCACAAAGAAGAAGTGGAATCTCTCCTCCACAGCGTTTACGAACAATATCTCGGAGATACTTCGAAAGCGCGTGGCGTGAGCCGCGATCAATTCGAAGCTATTCTCAACCGCGGCCCGTTCTCCTCCGCCGACGCCTTGTCCACCAAGATCGTTGATCGCGTCGGCTACTGGGACCAGATTCAGGACTACTTCAAAAAGCGCGCGGGCGGTTGGAATCCGGTTTCCCTGAATACCTACCGCACAACTTTGGGCACGCCGAATTTCGCTCTGGATAAGATCGCCATTGTTTATGCCAGCGGTTTGATCGTCTCTGGAGATTCCGGAACCACCCCGGGCGGCGGATTCATCATGGGCGGCGACTCGGTGGCCGCCGATATTCGCAGAGCGCGAATGGACTCCGGCATCAAAGCCATCGTCCTGCGTGTGGATTCCGGCGGCGGCTCCGTGGTTGGCAGCGAAGTGATTCGCAGGGAAGTGGAACTCGCGCACGAGGTGAAACCCGTAGTCGTTTCCATGTCCGATGTCGCGGCGTCCGGCGGTTACTGGATTGCCTCGCCTGCGGACAAAATCGTTGCGGACCGGGACACTATCACCGGTTCCATCGGCGTCATAATCGGCAAGCTCAACGTGTCCGGACTTTTCAATTTGCTGGGTGTCAGCACGGATTACGTCGCCACCAGCGACAACGCCACACTTTTTTCCGCGCAACAGAATTTCACCCCGGCCCAGCGCGAATATATCGAAAAGTCTCTTCACCAAACCTATGCCGAATTCATAGTCGGAGTGGCCGAGGGCCGTAAAATGTCCGTGGACGCGGTGGACAAAATCGGAAAAGGCCGCGTCTGGTCTGGGTCGCAAGCGAAAGATTTGGGGCTTGTTGACGAACTGGGCGGCGTGGACCGCGCCATCGAAGTAGCCAAACAGCTCGCGCACATCCCGGCGAGCGATTCCATTAGAATCGTGCGCCTTCCTGAAGAAAGAACTTTCTTTCAGCAGCTTCTGGAACGCGAAAAAGAGCAGATGAACGAATCAAGATCTTTGGAAGCCACGCTGCAGCACATCCTGGGCCTCATGGAACCCATCCAGGCGCGCCTGCCCTACGAACTGCACATAAAATAAATTGGGAATAAACATTGATGTCCAATCTAAACTCAGCGCCGGCCCTGTTGGGCGGCGAATGGAACCTCGCGCGTCTTTTCCGGGCTGAAACAGGGCGCGATTTTCGCTATACTTTGAATCTAAGGCGCGGTACCCAAGTGGTAAGGGAGAGGTCTGCAAAACCTTCATACGCGAGTTCGATTCTCGCCCGCGCCTCCAAAATTTCCTCCCGGCTGATCTGGCTTCTTGTATTTTCTTGCCCCGCCATTTTTGCCCAAGGCGGGCCGCCGTATTACACCAACGACCCCGGCACCCCTGGAAACCTGCAATGGGAGATTAATCTGGCCTACGTGCCCTTTCTTTATCCCGATCATTCGGTAGCGCACACACCGGACGTGGACATCAACTTTGGTCTCGGCGATCGCATCCAGCTGACCTACGAAAATGCATGGCTCCGCGTGGACAATCCCTCGCCGGTGAAATATGGGCTGGGGCAGGATCAATTGGGAGTGAAATGGCGGTTTTACGACAACAAGGATTCAGGCTTCGCCATGTCACTTTTTCCGCAGCTCTCCATCAATAATCCGAATAACTCCGTCGAGCGAGGAATCACACCAAGAGGCGCAAGCTTGATCCTGCCTCTCGAATTTTCGAAAAAGCTCGGCCCGATCGATCTGAATTGGGAGGCTGGCTACAATCTCGTACACCGCGGCCCGGATGGGTGGCTCGCCGGCGTTGTCGTTGGCCATGACTTCACCAAGAACCTGGAACTGGACGCCGAATTTTACTCGACTGGAACATTCCATCCGTCCACCGACCAAGAAACGCTGGAGGGAGGTCTTCGCTACAAGATACATCCCCCGGTAATCCTCCTCTTAATGGCCGGCCGCAGCGTGCAAACAGCAGGAACCACCCAGCCATATTTCGTTGGCTACTTTGGGTTGCAGTTCTTGCTGCCTTCCCGGCCTTTCGAGAAAGAATGACCGAGGCATTACACATATATGACTCCACCTGGGGAAATAATTAATGCCCGGAAAACACCGTTCAATTCAACGCTTGCGCGAGTGCACCCACATGCTGCGCATGTGCCAGACGAACACAGAAACGCCAAACCAGGCTGCCGTCGCGCCGATCAACACCGCGGGAGCAGGCTGCTTCGGCAGGAGCCCCCAAACAATCGCGGCAAACACCATCATTCCGATGCTTCCCATGGCGGCGCCGGCTGCATCTACACCGGCGACTTTTCTTCCGCGGATCGTGCCGTGCAATCCAGCTCGTTCCTTTTTTTCTTGCTGTTCGTTTTCAAGTAACGTCGCGCTTGCCGGAAAGATAGCGGGAAAAGCCATAAACAGGCCGCCGAGTGCGGGCCCATATTTATTCGCGATGATGCCCGCAAGAACGCAGATGGCTCCTCCGAATAGGAATCTTAGAGCAAATTGGTACCACTTCGCTTGGCGCAGTGCCGACAAATT
Source organism: Acidobacteriota bacterium (assembly GCA_003153585.1). Lineage (GTDB taxonomy): Bacteria > Acidobacteriota > Terriglobia > Acidiferrales > UBA7541 > Palsa-295. Next base: position 3,348 of record PLZZ01000108.1, read on the forward strand.
GACGCTGATATTCAAGGACATTTACCTCAGCAGCAAAAACCAAAGACCAAGAGAAACGGCCAACCACACCGGGATCAGACTCACGGTAACCGAAAGGCTGGACCACTGGCCCCTCATCAGCAGCCAGGTCGCGCAGGAGGCATAAATGAAAAATGCAGCGGCACCCGCAATCATCGAGCGCGTTTCCACTGCGGCGTAGATTTTACCCTCTGAGGAAATCGTCAGCCACAGGGTAGCCAAGGCCACCGAGGGTGCAGCGCCAAAAAGTCCGGCGAAGCTCTTCGGTTTTAAGATGTCGCTGATCGCAGCAAAGCCACAAACGATAATTCCGCCGATCAGGAAGCGAAGAAGAAGATGTGTGAGCAATGAGGTTTTTGAACTCTACAGGGCGCCGACTCGACGCCCTGGCTGCTAGGGCACCCGCTGTCCGTTAATTTTCCCGCCCGTATCGATCTTCGTGCAATTGGCGTGGACGCCGGTGTTCGTCGGGGTCGTGCCGCAAGTTTGTGTTTTGGTGACTACGCGGACCACCACGATTGCGACCGTGGCTGCCACTGCGGCACCCACTCCGACAGCCACGCCGCCGGCAACTCCAAGTCCTCCGCCCGCCGCACCAGCGCCAGATGTGGCTGTTGTGTTCACGGCTTCGGTCATGTTCAGCGGCGTAGCCTGAACGGGCTGAGACGGCGGTTCGTTGCTACGAACACTGGACTCCTGGCCACCCTTCATCAGAACGCAGTGCCCGGCCGTGTCACAAACTTTGCAAGCGCCCTCGATGCAGAAGACTTCCATCTTTCCGTTGGCGTCAAATAGTACGGCCATGTCTGTGCCGACGACGCCGGCAACGCCGACGGGAGTGCGGATCTGGAAGTGGGCATCCGGCTTCACGAGCTTGGCGGCCTTGGCGCGGACACGGCCGTAATTCAGATCCAGGTCGGTCTGCTGCTGCGCCGCATCATGCTTCGCAATGGCCAAGTTGGAATCCGAGCCGACACTCAGAATCGAGCCGTCATCCAAGGCCACGCGAGCGCGCGCCAGATGCCCGGTGTTAATAACATCGCCCCAAAATACTTGCTGAGAAGTTGAAGCGGCCACTTGCTGGGCGCCGCGAATCACGTTCACGATCGGCACCACCGCAGTGATTTTCCCGGCGCTTTGGGCTGCCTGAGCCGCGACGTCCGGAGGCATTACGAGCGCCAGGCAGATTACGAGCACGAGAGTAGAAATGACAGGATGACGGACATTCATTTGGATATTCCTCTCCGGATGCCCTGGGTCGGGCCGCAAACTAAGCAATGCTCCCGGATTTCTTACGTCTTAGAAAAAATCTGATCGCGGGGTCTGGGAAAAGCTATCACAAATTCCCCACGAAAACCTAGGGAAATTGCCGCAGTCGAGGTGTTTGAGGCATCGACTTGGCCGGCCGCGCCGGCCCCCACTCCCACTGAATCATGACCGGCTATTTCTTTGCGGCTGCCGTGGCCTTTTCCATTTGGGCAAACATGTCACGCATCGCCTGGTTTGTTCCGGGCGAACGCTTTTCGCGCCAGGCCTCCAGGCGCTTGCAATGTTCTTCAAGATTCTTGAGCATGTGCGGATTTTTGAAAAGCGCCCGCCAGGGACCGACTACGGGCCTCAAGCGTTCCCAAACGATCCACTGCTCCCCGGAGTTCTCGAAGAACAATTCTTCATCGATCAATCCCCGGTTGACGATACTGGCCACCATATCCCAGTAACTCATGACCATGCGGAAGTAAGCGTTTTCCTGGCTTGCCGGCGGATATTGCTTCATCACGTCGTCCATCGTGGCGGGCCGGAAATTATCCATGAACCATTGACGCGCTTCACGAAGGCGAGGTTCGCGGCGGATATCGTACAACCGCAGCATCAGATTGACCTGATCGTGCGTAACTTCACCCATTGTTTCCTCCTGTCGAGAAAGAATTAGGAATTCGGCGGCGGGACTTCGCGTACGGAAACATTGTACATCTGGCTAAGCGGGATGCGGGATTGCTCAAAGCCAAGTTTGATTCGACGCCGGAGTTCGCGGGCCACGTCTTCTTTTCGATTCAGAACGGTTCGCACTTGCAGCCGGATCGCGGTGCCATCCAGCGAAAGAGCCTCGATACCGAGGACGCGAGGGCCATCCACCAGGGCCGGCGACCAGTCGGCGTCATCGCGGAAATCACCGGCGATTTTCTCCAAAGCGGTAAGGGCACGTCCCACCATTTCTTCCGAAGGGACTGTGACGTCGACAAAAACCTGCGACCAATCCCGGCTAAGGTTAGCGACCGGACCAACAAGTCCATTCGGAATGGTTACCATCGCACCGGCAACATTTCGAAGTACGGTTCGGCGCAGAGTGAGGTGTTCCACGCGTCCCGTTTCCCCATTCGTCTGAATCAAATCACCGATGACAAACTGATCCTCAAAAACGATGAAGAAGCCGTTGATGAGATCCTTGACGAGATTCTGCGCGCCGAATCCGAGCGCAAGGCTGGCCACTGCCGCCGCCGCTTCCACCGGGCTCACATTGAATCCGAATTCAGGCAGCGCAGTCAGAACCGCAACGCCGACGATGATTCCTAAACCAACGCTGTAGAGTAATGCGGCCATCGTGCGCGTTTGCTGTTCGCGCATCTGAGCCACGCGCGACGGGGACTTGGCGGATTGAATCAGACGGGAAGTAAGGGCCCTCAGCAGGCGGGCAACCAGAAGGGCGATGAAAACGATAATCAGGACGCGCAGCGCGCGTACGCCCGCAAATTCCATCCACCGCCTGAGCGAATCAGTCATAAGATAAGGGGAGCGGAATTATACCATTCACGCGGCCTGGTGCATGGAGCTTCCGCTGCAAGCATAGCTGCCTGGAGCGCGCGACCGTGGCAAGCATTTTTTTCGACAGGAGCTGATTTATGATGGACGTGAATAAGCGAAATTTTTTGACGGTGATGATCCCGATGGCGTTGGGCGTACCGTTGGGACTGTTTTCCAGCGCCGGCGTTGCGTACGCTCAGAACGGTCTTCCCGCTCGGCCAGAATCGGCGCAGAATCCCGGGCCACCCAAGCTCGACCAGCCGATGCCGAGCGATGAAATCAAACCGAATTCCAAAGAAGCTAAGGACATCTTGAAACAGAATCAGCGGCAGATCGCAGAGAATGTGGAGAGAATCTACAAGCTTGCCGAGGAATTGAAAGACGAAGTGGAAAAAACGGACGCGACAAATACCCTTTCCCTTCCCATGGTTCAAAAGGCGGAACAGATCGAAAAGCTGGCGAAGCAAGTGAAGAACCTTGCCCGCGGCGGATGATGCATGGCACTGGCCAGGATATGGCTCGGAAACCGGATTGGGTAGCGATCGAATGCGCAGCCCCCGGGAAACACTGTGAGGGGAACGCGTGGATCCCCTGATTACTTTGCTACCAGGCGGGAAGCAGAGTAAAATCAACCGCGAACGTCGCTCCTTTTCCGATATGCGCCCGTAGCTCAGATGGATAGAGCGTGTGCCTCCGGAGCACAAGGTCGGGGGTTCGAACCCCTCCGGGCGCGCCACCTTCGATGCGTCATCTATTTCTAAGCATGCCTGCCCGTGAGATGTCCCCTGCTACGGGATTTTTTTTTCTATGGCGGCGAATTTAACCTGAGAGGTGCAACGGTGAGACTTGAAGGCAAAGTTGCCTTGGTTACGGGCGGAGGATCTGGGATCGGGCGAGCCATCGCCACGTTGTTCGCCGAAGAAGGCGCCAGCGTAATCGTCAACGACATCGTGCTGGAGGGGGCGCAGAAAACTGTTGAAGGAATGGGGCCTGCCGGCGCGCGCTGCATGGCGGTGAAGGCTGATGTGTCCTCGAGCGCGGAGGTGAAATCAATGTTCGCGCAAATTGCAGCGCGCTACAACACGCTCGACATCCTGGTGAACAATGCCGGGATAGGTGAAACGGACGCCAAACACGGGGAAGAAATCAGGCGGAAAGCGGACGCGCGCATTATGGAATTGATGAGCGGCAGCGAAATCGGCACGCATTGGGATGTTACTTCGGAAATGTCGGACGTGGATTGGAGCCGGATGATCGGTGTCCATCTGAACGGAACATTTTTCTGTACTCGCGAGGCGCTCAAGTTGATGGGTGAAAAAAATCGGGGTGCGATCATTAACATGTCAAGCGTGGCGGGGCTAGGCGGCCTCGAGTACGCTCCCAACTACAGCGCGGCGAAGGGCGCCATCCTTGGTTTTACCCGGGCAGTGGCGAAGGAAGTCGCGTCGCGCAACATTCGCGTAAATGCCATCTGCCCAGGTTGGATCGATACGCCCATGACGGCGGGTCAGGCAGAGTCCCCGCTTCTGAAGCGGGCGCTGATGTCCCGGGTTCCCATGGGGCGCTCTGGGCAGCCGCGCGAAGTTGCTACGACGGCTCTTTTTCTGGCCTCCGATGATAGTTCCTATTTCACCGGACAATGGCTGTCCCCGAACGGCGGGCTCTTTATCGGAGGTTGAAGTCGAATCTTCCGAATCGCCCGCGCTGAGCCGTCATTTGTCCGGTAAGCGGATTCGTCAGGGCACTCGACGGCGGGCAAGCCATTATGCTGGGTTGCCGACTCGGGTTCCGCTCGTTGACTTGACTTCGCTCGCAACCTAAAATGTGCAGCGCATGCAACCCACCGATTCGCTGATTGGCAAAACCTTCTCGCATTACCGCATCGTCGAACGGCTTGGCGGCGGAGGCATGGGCGTGGTTTACAAGGCTGAGGACACGAACCTTGGCCGGAACGTTGCGCTGAAATTTTTGCCGGATGAATTGGCGGGAGACCCGCAGGCGCTCGAACGATTNNTCATCCGAACATCTGCACGATCCACGATATCGGCGAAGAGAACGGGCAGACCTACCTGGCGATGGAATGCCTCGATGGGAAGACATTAAAACATTCCATCGCGGGCCGTCCCCTGGATTTGGAATTGCTTCTCGATCTCAGCATCGAGATTGCGGACGCGCTCGACGCCGCGCATAGCAAGGGCATTGTTCACCGGGACATAAAGCCGGCCAACATTTTCGTGACGGAACGCGGTCACGCCAAGATTCTGGATTTCGGGCTGGCCAAACAGATTCGCCTCGCCACGGTCCATTCGATGACGTCGGACGCAACCATGGCGGCTCAGATGACGGCGGGAGTGCGCCCGGAAGACCTCACCAGCCCGGGCGTCGCAGTGGGGACAGTTGCGTATATGTCTCCCGAGCAGGTTCGCGGGAAGGAATTGGACGCGCGCACGGATCTGTTTTCGTTTGGCGTGGTGCTGTACGAAATGGCGACGGGCACGGTTCCGTTTCGCGGTGAAACTTCCGGTGTGATTACGGAAGCGATTTTGAATCGCGCGCCGGTGGCGCCCGTGCGGTTGAACCCGGAACTTCCGGCGAAACTGGAAGACATCATCAACAAGGCGCTGGAGAAGGATCGCGACCTGCGGTATCAGGCTGCCGCGGATGTGCGCACGGACTTGAAGCGGCTGCGGAGGGATACCGACTCCGGGCGAATGTCTTCGTCGGCAAATAAGGCGGTTCAGGATACAGCTCCGGAGGCTGGGAGCGGGAAAATTTCGTCGAGCGCGGGAGTGGCCGCGCAGGCTTCATCCGAGAGCGCGCCGGCTCGCAAGAAATTCCCGGTCATCGCCGCTTGTGTTGCGCTTCTGATTGTTGCCGGGGCGTTTGCAGCCTATCGCTATTGGGGTGGCGCGAGCGCTCCGAACGGGCCCGCGAAGATTACGCAAATCAGCCACTGGGACAAGCCGATGGAGTTTGCGAGGATTTCTCCCGACGGCCATACCGTGGCGTTCACGTCGGAAGTGGCCGGCATCTCGCAGGTCTTTGTCATACTCACATCCGGCGGCGAGCCTCTTCAGCTCACAAATGACGGAGGTGACAAGATTGTGGATAGCTTCTCCACTGATGGAACCGAGATCTATTACGGGAGATACCAAGGTAACGACGAAGGTTGGGCCATCCCCACACTCGGCGGAAAACCCAGTCGCGTGGCTTCGGGTTTCGCGTTAGTTCCATCTCCCGATGGCAAGTTCATCTACTACCTGAAAGCAGGAAGCCACGGCATCTTCCGCACGCAAAGATCCAGCCTCAGCGAGGAGCAGATTTATGCTCTCGATGCTGCGCTGTTTCCGCCGCGGCGACTTTTGCCCTTCCCTGACGGCAACCACTTGCTGGTATTCACCAACGACAACATCTCTTTGCTCCCGCTCGCTCACGTGTACGATCTGGATTTGTCCAATCACTCGATCGTTGCGCTTGGTGACATACCCGCGCACACCGTGGAACTTGCCTGGGGCGAGCCCGGCAAGACGGTGCTATTTAGCCGCACTGTTAGCGGCCTGACCAACATCTGGAAGTACACGCTGAGTGACAAATCGCTCACGCAAGTCACCCAGGGAACCGGGCCGGATTCTTCGCCCATGGTTGACCCGTCCGGGAAAGGGCTTTATTTCGTGAACGGAAAATCCACCGGCTTTTTGACCGCTTACAATATCCGCACCAAGCAGACCAACGACATCGCATCGGAAAATGCAACGCAACCTTCCATCTCGCCGGACGGAAAGCGCGTGATGTATGTCAGCCAGCCCGCCCGGGACCGCACCGAGGTTTGGACCGCAAACATTGACGGCAGCAACCCTGTGAAAATCGCCACGGGAGAATCCCTGGCGACCACTACCTGGGCGCCAGACAGTTTTCACCTGGCTTTTGTGGTATCGCAGAACGGCGCTATAGACAAACCATATACCGTGGGGGCCGATGGCAGCGACCTCCACCAGATTCCCTGGTCCGGCGGAAATATCTTTACTTTGCTTTGGACCCATGACCAGAAAACTCTCTACATTACCGGGTTCGAGAAAGACTCTGCGGTGCCCACCATTTGGAAAGCGAACCCTGACGGTTCCGGCCAGGAGAAAATCGGCGGAAATTGCGGCAACAGTGCGGAAGTCTCACCCAACGGGCAATACCTGATTGGGGCAGTATGGGCGGGAGAAAAAACTGGAATCTACGAGTTCTCCGTCCCCGAAAAAAAGTGCATTCTGCTGTTGCCGGGTGTGGCAACCTTCCAGTCTGTATTTGCGCCTGATGGCAAATCGCTGTTGTACGCCATCCCGTCGCAGCACGAATTCACGATTTACCGCGCAGGCTGGCAGGACGGAAAACTAATCGGCTCGCCGCAGGTAGCAGTGAAACTCCCCTTTGCTATTCCCTTTAGCTCGGGCGGCAACGGTTACGACTTCGCGCGCGACCTTTCCACCGTAGTCTACGCGCGGCGTGCCGGCCACGCCGACCTGTATCTACTCAGCCAGAAGTAGTTTTGCTTGCGAAAGAGGATTCGGCTGCCGGACATTTGAAAATCACTGTGCGATTAAGTGCGCTTATCAGGCACGGGCCGCGCGTGAACGTTCGCGGAAAAGCTCAGGTCACTGCGCAAGCAGGGTTTTCCAGCGTTTCCAGGAGTCATCGCGGGCTTTTTTGTTGGCGTCGGAGGCATCAGGAGCTTCGCCGGCGCGCATGAAGCCGTGACCGGCGCCGTCATAGGTCACCGGGTCGTACGTTTTTCCTGCAGCTTTCATCGCGGTGATTGTGTCGGGAATTGTGGCGTCAATACGCGCATCGTTGCCGGCATAGAAGCCATAGACGGGCGCCTTGATGCGCGACATCGCGTCAGCGGCGGGCGGCACTCCGTAAAAAACGAACGCGGCGGAAAGGTCCACGCGGTTTGTTGCAAAACGGAAAGTCTGTCCGCCGCCCCAGCAAAATCCCGCGACATAAATTTTGCCGTTCGACGCGGGGAGCTTCAAGGCGTAGTCCGCTGCGGCATTCAGATCCGCCGTGACTTGGTCGGGATTCAACTTGCTGATAGCCTCGGTGACTCCTGTGGGAAAATCTTTCGTGCGTCCGCCGTTCGGGGCCATACCGCTCAGAAGGTCGGGCGCGACAGCGATGTAGCCGGCCGCTGCGACTTCGTCCGCAAGTTCCTGCGCCCAGTCGCTCAATCCGAAGATTTCGTGAATGATGAGCACAACCGGCCGCTTGTCTTTCGATTCGGGATAGACGACGAACGTCTCCACGTTTCGGCCGTCGTGCTTCACAGTAATCCACTCGCTATGACGCGGCGATTTCTCAATTCGCTCGCGCGCCCAAGGCTGAGACCATTCCTGCGCAGCAATCGTTTGCGTGATCAACAAGATCCCCATCACAAGCAACATCATTCCTGCAAATCGCTTCATGGCTCACCTCGTCTGGGAATGGCGTAAGCGATGATAATTGTGCGAAGGGGCTGCGGCAAGGTTTTTGAGTTGCACAATCGCGCTCGTGAAACGCGCTTCTAGCGAAGCATGAGTGGTAAGATTCACAGCCGAAAATGAAATCTCCCGAAGAACGCCAAGACTCGCGCCTCATGCGGCAGATGTTTGACACGATCGCACCGCGCTACGATTTTATCTCCCGCGTTTTTTCCTTCGGCTTGGACCGGCGGTGGAAACGCCTTAGCGTAGCAAGGGCCGCGCTGCCGGAAAACGCATCCGTGCTGGATTTGGCTTGCGGGACAGGAGACATTTCACAGTTGGTGATCGAACGCCTGCCAGGGGCAACGGTAATCGCCGCGGATATTACCGAACTCATGCTGCGACTGGCCCGCGCTCGGGGGCTGAAAAATGCGGTCTGTAGCGACGCGGCGTGCTTGCCCTTCGCGGGCAATTCTTTCGATTGCGTTTTCATCGGCTACGGGTTGCGAAACTTTCCGGACCTGAAGGCAGCCGTGCAGGAAATCAAACGTGTTACGAGGCCCGGAGGATTAATAGTCAGCATCGATTTTTTCCTGCCGTCGAATGCTGTGTTGCGCGAAATTTATCTTGCGTACTTATACGCGCAGGGCGCCGTCTGGGGCTTGCTGCTTCATGGCCGCGCGCGCGTTTACACTTATATTCCAGATTCACTGAGGAGCTTTCTCTCCATGCGGGACTTTTCCGCGCTGCTCGAGGATTCCGGATACGTGCGCGTGGCGACGCGTTCGTACTTCTTCGGGGGCATTGGCCAGCACTGGGCAGTCAAGAAATAAGCCAAGAGGAAGGATCAATTCGTTTAAGGGATCTGGCAGACCATTACTTCGCTGTTGGCATACGGACACGAAAGGCCGGAAACGCCAGGCCGGACTACGATCACCCAGGTCACGCCGTATTTTTTCTTCAAGCGCTCAAAATCCGCGAGCGTGAACTGCTCCCAATTCTCCCGATCGGTTACTTCCAGATTCCATTGCCAGGCAAGGTCAGGGAACACGGCGACGGCCGATGTGTCCTTTTCGTTGTCAGCCAGGGCGCTGCGCTCGGCATAAGCCCGGAAACCATAGTAATCCTCACCAGGGCCATGCATGTATCGAGGATCGAGCGCAAAAAAAGCCGAGCGCGGCGTGTTCTCGCGCACCCAGACAAAAGCTTGCACCCAGGAATTGCGCGGTGCGCGCCCCGGCCATTCGATGTGATGGCTCGATGGAAACTCGAGTCGCTGGAAGTGAAACATTGCGAACGCGAGCGGGATAAAAAGCGCAGCCCAGCGGAGGGACCGGTCGCGCAACAAATACTTGCCAAGCATTCCCCCGCTAAACAACAGAAACACAATGTAGGGAAAATGCAAGATGCGCATGGGTTCGAAGCGCGCCCACGTTTGGGTTTGAGTCTGAAGGTATTCAGACACGAATACGGCTATGACGATACCGAGAGAAGTCGAAATGGCCAACCGGCTGCACACGCGCTCACACCACGCCATACTCTCTCGCCGCCCAATACGCGCGAAGAGCCAGAGAAAAGCAATGGGTGCCAAAGCCCCTAGCCATTCGTACCAAGGCCAAGAGTAAGGATATGGATATCCACGGTCCGCCATGGCTTTCCGCCAAATGGGATTAGGTGGCACGCCGAAAGGAATCCCGGAAAATGCGGCTGTGGTTTGAGCCGAGAAACTACCGTATGCCAGGATTGCGATATGAAAAGTTCCGTATACGGCCATGGTCGGGTGGCAAAGCGCCGTTAACACGATCCAAAGCAGTGTGACCGGTCTTCGCTCGAGGGCAGCCACAACCGCAAACAGCAGAAATGCGGTCGCGAAGTTGCGCGGGTGCAAATGCTGATCCGTGATGAAGAGAGCGGTGCCCGCCACAGGCATCGTCAATAGGGCGGCGACGAACGCGACGCCACACCACTGGGCGGCGCGCTCAGAAAAGCATTTCCGAATCAATTGAAAGCACGCGAGGAGGATCAGGAAGATGCTCGCGATATGCAAAACAAACATCAACCACTCAAGTGAAAGATGCGTGATGCGCGCCAGAGCGGCAACTGTTTGATGAAACAGAGTCCACCGAGTGTACAAAAAGAAAAAGCTTGCATCGTAGGGGTAAAGTTGCGGATTGATGATTTTCTTGATGGCGGGCAGGTAGACCGCCATGTCTTCGATGCCGACATGGTATCCCTGCACCAGCAGAGCCGCGATGGTCAGAATCGCCAGAAAGAAGAAATCTCGAATCGTTTGAAACCGGACGATGGAGGAATTCTCTACCGCCGATGGAAGCGGATTTAGGTGTTCTTCCCGGATCGCAGCCTCCTATTCAACAGGATGATTGCTTTGCAAGGGATTAAATCGCGCTTCGCCGCATGTTTAGTTTTGGATGTTTGTCTTCGGGACGTAAATGGCGCAATTCGGATGCTGAACCGAAAGACTGTAATAGTGATCAATAGCATCAAGGACGGCATCGGGGAAACGCTCGTTTGGGCGCTCGAGAGAGGGCAAAGTTCCGTGAAGCTGGATGGCTCCGTAATGGAATGTCTTGATCTCGGCAACAAGCTCTGCGCTATCAAGCTCATTCAGAGAGACCAGCCTGGTAAAGTGGAAAGGATCATACACATAAGGCTTCCCTGCATCGTAGCAGCGTAGCAGACTTTCGCAGATCGCCGGCCCCGGCTGGGCCCTCAAAAAGGATACTTCCGCGTCGTATCGTCTTTGCTCCTCGGGCAACTCCGCGATGCTACGCCAAACATTGGAATAGCCCGACAAAATAAAGGCTAAGACCAGAAAAGCGGACAAAATTAGAGGGACCTCGCGCCGCCCCAGGAACTTGTACTTAGCGAAAGGAGAAGGGACGCTCCAAGCAGCATAGAGAAGCATGCCCATAACGATTGAGATCGCAAAAAAATTACTGAAGTAGACGTTGATGGCTATTCCTGTGCCTGCCGAGAAAAACATTCCAGTGAATAGCGAAGTGAAAAAGAAGATGGAAATTACGCGATTCGATGCATCTCTTCGCGCTTTGATAGCCCAGATCAACGCAGCAATAAAAGGCACGAGAATCACGGAGTAGTAGTAGAGGAAGTCGAGGAGCCCACCCAACAAGGAATAATGACGGACACTGAGCATGTTCGATATGAAGAAGGGGCCATCCAGTTTCATGCTGCCAAGGATCGAGCACGTAACGAAAACCGCAGAAAAAAGCAAAAACTGCAGAGCCTTTCGCCGTGAAATCAACAAGAGGTCTATGAACACTGCGAGTGGCAAGTCAACGAGGTTGTGTTTGATATTCCCGCCTACGACAAAAAGAAAGACAATCACGGCGATACGGCCCAACGTGGGAGGATTGGAAAGGTATAAGAGCAAGCCGCCGAGGAAGAAGATTTCCCCAAGCATTTGAGGGTCGTCGAAGCCTATATAGCGAGTTGCCGCGGCGCAAAAGAGGCCTACGCAAAAAACGGATCCGAATATCGCCGGCGCCAGACGTCCCGTCAACTTTCGGATGATCAGCCCGATGAGCACGGAACAGACCCCAAACGAGGCCAGGCATAGTAGCCTTCCAGTCAGAAGATAATCGTGAAAGAAGCGAGATAGAAAAGCCATGATGTAAAACGATAAGGCCGGGTAATCTACCAGCGTCCGGCCGAACTTGGTGCCATAGAGAGGCACGTGATCTACAACCGCCAGCATGTTGTATATCATCCAGCCTTCTTTGTAATTGATTTCAAAGTGGTAGAACGCGCGAACGACGGGGTAGATCGCGGTGATAAGACAAAACAAGGAAATGAAGCCGAGAACTAGCCAATCCCCCGTGTCCGCCGACCATCCTCGATCATCCGGAGCTACGTTAGGGTCGCGAGACATGCTAGTTCTTCAGGCCATACACCACGACCGCGTAATTATCGGGAAACTTGGTCGGACGAGTTGAACAATATCGCTTGAGTTCTTCATGATCGCCGGCGTTCGCTATAAAGACCTTTCCATTCGCCACGGTTGGCGGCACGAAACGCGCTAGTAAGCCAAGGCTATCAGGTGTGTCTGTTTCTGCGTCGGTTCCCTGGCTGCGCCATAATTCCTGGGAAACGTCTTCGGCATTGTAGGCTAGCAGCATTCCTTTCACGCCGCGATAACCGTTCGAATCGCCATTCGCGGGCACCAGCGCCCACACGATTCCAGTGCCAGGCGAATCTGCTTCGCTTGAGACTGCGAGTATGCCTCCCGGCATCCAATTCTTGGCCGGGTGGTGGCAAGCCGGTGGGGATTGATGCGGAGGTTTCCAACCGCCCGTCCTAATATCCGTGTCGGCGGTCTTAACTTTCCCATCGGCAAACGGAAGGGCCTCCAGACTTTGCTGTTCGGCCATAACATAAATCCATTGTGTCGCATTCGGACCTTTCCAATAAATGGGCGTGCCATGAATATGTCCGTGATGTACATCCACTGTCTGCAGAACGCGGTCTGAGTTTTGACATTCGGGCCGCCAGATGCCGCCAGCCGGTACGAAGCCTGCTAGATGCTCGCGGTTCATCAAATACAGTGTCCCGAACTTCCCGCCACCGAGAATTAAATTACCGGGCAACAGTAGAGGAGCGGATGAACCCAGGTCCAGATCCTCGTGATTCAGATAGGACTGATTACACGGCGTGAAAGAATCTACAAGATCGAGCTTTTCACCTTGGAGACGAAGCTTGAGCATGCTGTTTCCATACTGATTGCGCGACGGGTTGAACTCACCATTCGCAGTTTGGAGATAGACATTGCCGGCGTCATCCGCTACCGGGCCGGTCCCCGACATCCAGATACCGCCCCCCTTACCGTTTGGCTCGGCGCTCCACACGGTCCGTAGCTGTAAGGTTGCGGGATCGTAGACGAATAGCCACCCGCCGATTCCACTGGGATTGTCGTACCCGAAGGCTATGTAGAGCGCTCCATGGTCCAATAATAATGCGGCGCGCTGTTTGCGCCGCTGGCTCCACTTAGGCTCGCGACGAAAAAAGGTCTCACCTTCGATGGAACCCTCCACAAGCATGGGGCCTTTCGCTATCTCACCTGTACGAAGGTTTAGCGCGTACAGCCGGTACATCTGATCGTCGTTGAACGCTACAAGATAGAGAAGGTTGTTAGCGATGTCGATTACCGGAGTTCCCAGAATTCCCCACGAAGGATCGTCGATGGCAGACTCGTCAATGTCATGCGAACCCGGACGCGGAGCCCCGAGAGATTTCGACCAGACGAGTGTGTCGTTCGAACTCGTGGGCTTCTGATCAGCCATGTATGCGTAAACTGTGTCGTTCATTGAGGCGAATATCACGGTATTGCAGCCCTGCGGGCATTTGGCGCTCACTAGATTGGATACATACAGCGGCTGAGCCATGACTTTGGCATCGGAATAGAGAGTCCACAATTTTCCGAACCGAGTTTTCACGCTCGATTGGTTTAGCTCTTTTTCGACAAGATTGACACCCGAGCGCTGGTTATCTACCCGCTGTGTGTAGAGATTAAATGATTCCTTCGTATCCTGCGCATGAACGACGCCAAGAAAAAGAGAAATAACTAGCGCGCCTTCCTTAAAACCTATCCTCATAACTGGTGTCACCCTCAGAAAACGTTCGATTCTATCCCCGATTCAATTTGATAACAACGGCAGGGGCGCCCGTGAGATTTTGAAGACCTGAAGCACGGGGCGAAAACCCGGAAACATTTCCTCACCTTGCCGGTGGCGCGCAGCTATAAATATGGCAGGCCTTACGATAAGACGATAAGAAAGAGCAGCATGCCGTAAAGGTGATGTAGCAACTGTAGGGGATCACGGCTTCCCAGTCGTCTCAAAACGCCGATTCCCATCGGACTGTTTCTCCGAACCAACATTCACCGTTTGTGATACCAGGTAAAGGGGACGGTTTTTAGTTTGTTCATACAGCTTTCCGACGTACTC
>PLZZ01000108.1:17722-24857 GCA_003153585.1 Acidobacteriota bacterium
AATCCTACCCACGCCACCATGCCTCGAAGAAAACGATGTGTCTCTCGCATCTGTTGCAAGGCATCCAAACAGGGACGGGAAAGCAGGCGGAAATCACCCGCGTCGACGGGCAAATCCTTGTGGACCAACCTACGCATCAATCGGTAGAACAACCACGCAGTAAACCGCTTAAACCACGTCTCTCCACGGCGGGCCTTGCGCTGGCCATATACCACATCGTAGCCTTCGCAGTAGCGCTCGATCATCTGGTGGATGACGTTGAGGGGATCCTGCATATCAGAGTCTAGTAGAACAACTGCATCGCCCGTTGCGTAGTCTAAGCCCGCGGTGGAAGCGATCTGATGGCCGAAGTTGCGTGAAAGGTTTACCACCTTTACGCGTTGGTTCCGCTGCGCCCATTCAACGATTTGTTGCAAGGTTGAATCCGTGCTCCCGTCGTTGACCAGAACGACTTCCGCTTCACCACGCAGCTCCGTCATGAATTGTTCCAACCCACTGGTCAAGAACGGTACGACTAATCCTTCGTTGTACATCGGAATCACAAGCGAAAGCCGGGCGGGATAAGGGCGCGCCTGTAACAGACGATAATTATTGTTTGCTAGCTGCATTATTCATTCTTGCCGGATTTGACTGTAGCGATCAAAACGCATTCCACTTCGTCCAAAAAGAGTCCAAGTCTCTCCGAATCCAGCACGAGAAATCCACCTGCTCAAGAGACGCCCGTCAGACACTCGGTCAGACCGGATTCTATCCCCGGTTCAATTTGATAACAACTGGAGAGCCGCGCGCAGCGTTCAGGAAAACACGAAAAACAGAGCGGGGAATCCGAAGCATATCGTTACCTCGCCGGTAGCTACAGTTAGACCGGATCGCAGATACAGTATTTTCCCGATAGATGCTCGCGTTCCTCTGCGGGAATATGCTCGCTGAGAGTGGAGGAGCAGAGGGAATCCTTAATAAAATAAGGGCTGGGCCCACCTGCTTCTCCGTTCTCACCAACTTTTTCCCCGTATCGTGTTTGATTGGTTCCTGCGGTTTCCTAACTTCGACGTTGACCTCTGGCACCTTGCGAATTTCCATCGTGTAACGCACCATGGGTAGATTCAAAGTGCTGAAAGGATGGGCATGACGATCCTTGTTACAGGCGGTGCGGGTTACATCGGCAGCGTGACCGTGGAGCGCCTGCGCGCAAATCGCGAAGATGTTGTGGTCCTGGATGATTTGGCATACGGCCACCGGGAAGCGGTCGATCCGGGGGTCCCTTTTTATCAGGGAAAAGTAGGAGACTCAGCTCTTTTGGAGCGTATCGCGAAAGAGCATCGACTCGAGGCTTGTATTCATTTCGCCGCGCTGGCGTCGGTGGGTGAGTCGGTTGCTGAGCCGGCAAAATATTTCGAAAATAATGTGGCTCAGGGGACTGCGCTGATGGGCTCTTTGATCCGAGCGAAAGTTCGGATCGTGGTTTTCTCGTCCACTTGCGCGACGTATGGCGAGCCTGCAGAAATGCCTATTTCGGAACAGTGTCCCCAGTGGCCCAAAAACCCGTACGGCTGGTCCAAATTCTGCATGGAACGGCTCTTGGAAAGCTACGATCGTGCGTATGGCTTGCAATTTGCCGCGTTGCGCTACTTCAACGCGGCGGGAGCGAGCGAACGATATGGGGAAGATCACGAACCCGAGACGCATTTAATTCCGAACATTCTCGCGGTCGCCGCGGCAGAAAAGCCCGAGCTTGCCGTGTTTGGCGACAATTATGCGACGCCAGACGGCACTCCGATTCGCGACTACATTCACGTTTCAGATCTTGCTGACGCGCATATTCTGGCGCTCGATCACCTTCGCCAGGGTGGCGAATCCGAATGCCTCAACGTTGGGACTGGACACGGCCATTCCGTGTTTGAAGTCATCGAATGCGCGCGCCGAGTGACTCAACGCGAGATACATGCACGAATTGAAGCGCCACGGCCGGGCGATCCCGCGAAATTGGTCGCCGACGCTTCCAGGATTCAAACTGTTCTCGGTTGGAAGCCTCTCGTATCTGATTTGCGCGCAATCGTTCAATCAGCGTGGACCTGGCGGCAGCGCCACCCTAAGGGCTACCGCCAGTAGCGATGTAGATTCCGCATGTTTATTCAATGGGGTCTTCGCTCTTAGAAAAAGGCCCGGTCATTAGCCGGGGCCTGGGCGCTTCAGAATCTACTTAAACCGATAGCCTGAATTTACTGGCGGCGTGCGCGTGGTGTTTTCTTGTCGAGGATGTTCTTCTCCGACCGTAAATTCATCACGCCGATGATTACCAATCGAGAAAGTTTAGGTGACGCCCCAACAGGCGTGGCGGGCTTCGGGTCGCGTTCGCCAGTCTATTGCTTCAGTGCTTTCTCAATCGCCGCCAGCACTTCCGGCGAATCGGGTGTGGTCTGGGGTTCGAAGCGCTGAACCACGTTGCCATTGCGATCCACAAGAAATTTCGTGAAGTTCCACTTAATGTCACCGGCGAAAGAGGGGTTGGCGCTCGTGGTCAGGTATTTGTAGAGCGGAGTTTGATCGTCGCCTTTCACCGAAACTTTGCCATACAGCGGGAAGGTGACGCTGTATTTTGCGGAGCAGAAAGTCTTGATTTCAGCGTTCGTGCCGGGTTCCTGACCTCCGAAATTATTCGCGGGGAAGCCCAGGATCACGAATCCTTGATCCTTGTATTTTTCGTAGACAGATTCCAGCGCTGTGTATTGCGGAGTGAATCCGCAACGGCTGGCCACGTTCACTACCAGAATTACTTTGCCTTTGAAATCCGCGAGCGGCATCGGCTTGCCGTCAATCGAAGGCAGGGTGAAATCATAAATGCTCGACGCCGCGAACAGGGAAGCGCTCATCAGCACGATCACCAGTCCCATAAGATACTTTCTCGATATTCTGTGCTTCCCAGCCGTCATGTTTCCTCCCTCAAAATTCCCAGTCTCGCACCGGGAATGATACAGGACTAAGCGTGAGGGGGCAATTTTCGACGACTGGTCAAAGCGTACGACGCTAAAACTGCGGACTAGTCATCGTCCGGATGGACTCCGAGCCGATCGTTTTCCTCGCCGGCTTCGAGCGGGCGAATGCACAAATCCGTCCCGCTGGGACTGCACTGATATATTTGATACGCGGGCAAATCCTCCGGCTGAACTTCGTACGTTCCGTTTTCCATATCGGGCACCGGATTGTAAGAGGACATGGCGTAAGGATTCCCGGGCGACGCGCGAACGCGAAACTCGCCTGTACCCGGCTCGTAATTGCCGTAACTGAAGCAATAACCGATGCAGGCGCGATCGGCGATGTGCTGAATCATAACGCGGGAGCCCGGCAGCGTCTTAATCGTGACCAGTATGCGCTGGTTGGGAGGCAGAGTTCTTTCCAGCCGCTCCGCTTGTAGTTCCATTCTGTTTACCGTCGCCGTGTCCTGATAAAGAAATGTGAAAAAAAAGGCAGCGATCGCGGTGAATCCAATCAAGTGCCACCAGCGGGGCCGCATCGCGGCAAGCACACAACAAAACACAGCGGCAGAAACCGAAGTCAGCCTTTCAGCTAATAAAGCCAAAACGTGGGCGTTCCCGGGGCGGAATCGGATCGCCTCGGGCAACAGCAGCGCGCTCAAGAGGAGCAGGACGTAAAGCTGGACTGGAATTGAATACTTCGTCCAGGCACCGCGCTCGCGCCGGCGGCGGTAAATATCAACGACGAGCGCAAAAATAGCGAAAGAAATCAGCACGATGCGCAAAATATTGTAACGCGGCCCGAAGAGATACACTTGGTCCGCGCCGTTGAAAATATAAAACGGCTGCGGTTGCGCTTCGAGCTCATAGGAATGCCAAAAATCGTAATGAATCAGGACGAGTACCGCTCCCGCCGCGGCCAGCAAGAGCGGCTGGTAACGAAGAGGCATTCTTTTGGCGATTCCGATGTACGCAACAGCTCCCAACATCCACGCGAGACCGAGAGGATGCGCGAGCACAATGAGAGGCGCCAGCACCAGCGGGATCCAGCGCTCCCATTTATTGCCCCTCCAGAAAATGGCTATTCCGATGAATGACAATCCGATCGAAAGATAGTAATTGAAGAAACCCACATGAAACGTGTACCCGTACGCGATCATGGCAATTACGGGAACCAAAAACCACGCGGCACTCTCGCTAGCGGCGGAGACCAGAGCGAAGACGCCCCAAAAGAAAATTAGGACGGCTAAGGACACAGCGATTCTCTCCGTGACATGCAGGCTGAAGGCTCTTCCCAGGCCGCTAACCAGCAAATCGAAGAGCACGTTGTTCCATCGCCGTTCGATCCATAATCCGGTCACCTGATGGCGCTCGATCAGTTGAGCCAGCCACGCGTTGTACATGTGGCTTGCAAGATCGCCCGCGGCAATACGCCGGTGCCAGAAGCAGGGGACCAGCACAAGTGCGGAGATGGCGAAGATCTTTGGATAATGATGACGTACGAAAAGCGCGGAGTGTCTTAACGCGGATGAGGATGATTCAGTTTCCTCAGGGGACGCAATCTCTGGCATAGCCCAGTCAACTGACTTCGAATCGCTTTGTTGCATCGATTGCGCGGGCTCCGTTCAAAAAGCAGTTTTCCCTCAGCGTATGAAACATATCATGGATCACTTGGATGGGAACTGCGAGCAAGAGCGCAAGCTTTAGGCGTCTTGGTCCGGCTTGGGGGCGTAAGGATACTTCGGAGGTTTGTGCATATGGGTGGTGCGATATTCATCTAACTCGGCATCGGTAAGATCGAAATGCGTATTTGAGGGATGGTTTTCGGCGGCGGCCAGTTCCCGGTGAAGCCTGTGCGAGCAGATGTCCGGCGCATCCTGATAGCGCACGCGGCGAGTGTTGAAAGCGTCGTTTGGAATCGACAGAGTAAATTCTCGCGGCTCGGTCTGAGGCTCTCTAACGGTAAACGTATATTCGCGGACAGCCGGTTTGGATTGGAAACCGACGAATTGGACGATGATCTGCGACGTCATTTCGCTCCGGACAAAGTTCCGGCAGCCGCGGCGATTGCTGCAACCGTTTTCTTGACGCGCTTCGCTCGCTTGCGCTTGGGCGGAGTGCCTTCGGCAATTTCGACGACCATAATGCTGGTAACGAACTTCTTCATGCCGTGCAAATCGAAATCGATGGATGTGCGGTCGTGATCAGATTCCGTAATCACGCCCAAACCATACTGGAAGTGCTTGATATATTGTCCTTCGGGGAGAGCTTTCAACAGGGGCTCCTGAGACCGAAAAATCGTGTGCGAACAAAAAAAGAGGGCGAGCCGGTTTTGCCGACCCGCCCTACTTGACTAGAGGCTGGTGACGTTCGCAGCCTGCAGGCCCTTGGGGCCACGGGTAACTTCGAACTCAACCGCTTGGCCTTCGTTCAGCGACTTATANNCCCTTGCTGGCATTGAACCACTTTACTGTTCCTTGTTCTCTCACTGATGTACTTCCTTCTTTTTTAAGCTATTTGTGCTTCTCGACCGCCTCCAGCCGTAAAGCAAAAGAGGCCGCAAGTGTGAACTTGCAGCCCCTTCAATCGAATCTAAAGGTGTTACAAGAGCAACAAACGCAAATCAAGAATAGCATGCTTCAAGCGCTGAGCCTAGTGGAATTTTGGCGCCTGCGCGACGCAATCGAGTTCAGTTTGTTGCGCGATCGCCCGCGGCGACCGCGTGCGCGGCTGCAAATCTGTGCTCGAGCCATGCACGCGCTTCTTCGGGATGGTAGTCGAAAGGTCCAAGGCCGCCACGGTACACAATCACGCCCGATTCATCGATGATGTAAATGCGCTCGGGCCAAGCGCCATATGCGAGGTCCGCGGTCTCTTGCATGTCATCCACGCTGATCGGCAAAGGGAAGTGGAAGCGCTGGATGAAATCGTTGGCGATCGCCACTCGCTGGACAAGCGTCTGCGGTTGGGGGTAACAAATGCTCTCGTCCACGTTGCTCTTCATCTGCCATTCGTCCTGCGGATGCGCTTCGCGAATATAGACGGTCAAAAAGTCTGCCTGAGATTTGTAATCGTTGTAAAGATTTACGAGGTAGCCTACCTCGCGCCGGAATGGCGGTCAGGTATAACTTCCAAAAACGAGAACCAGAGGGCGCTGCCCGATGCGATCACGTAGATAAAATGTGGTTTGCCCGTCGAGATTCATTAGCCGGACATTTGGGGCGGGTTCTCCGACACGCAAATCGCCGCGATGCCACTGCGGCAGTGCATAGCGCAGGAAGCCGTAAACATCGCGCGGCCCTCCCATAAAATGGCTTAGAGTGCCGTAGCCGATCGCAAGAATTACCAACAGTATAAGAACTGACCACTTCCACCAACGCAACGCACACCTCTTTTGTTTACAATTTGCACAGCCTACAACATTTCAGGGCGTTCAACATGCGGTTAGCTTAGACGGCGATACACTGCAATCGCAAGACTTACAGCATCTGCCGGAGAACGTACTGCAGGATCCCGCCGTGTTGGTAGTAAGCAAGTTCGAAAGGCGTATCCACGCGCGTGATTGCCGCGAATGTTTTTTCAGCGCCGTTCGCACTCCGCGCGCGCACTTTCATCTTCTTTCGCGGCTCGAAATTGTGCGCCAGACCTTCAATATCAAAAAGTTCCAGTCCCGTGAGCCCCAGAGTTTTTAGATTCTGGTCCGGCAAAAATTCAAGCGGAAGGATTCCCATGCCAACCAGGTTGCTCCGGTGTATA
The DNA here is from genome assembly GCA_003153585.1 of Acidobacteriota bacterium. Lineage (GTDB taxonomy): Bacteria > Acidobacteriota > Terriglobia > Acidiferrales > UBA7541 > Palsa-295. The sequence goes on from PLZZ01000108.1 coordinate 24,451, forward strand.
CGTTCAAAGCTTTCCGCCAGCACTGCGCGAACGCCGAGCAAGGCGGTTCCCTTGGCGGCCCAGTCGCGTGAAGAACCGGAGCCATATTCCTTGCCGGCGAACACGATCAGCGGGATGTGTTCATCGTGGTATTTCATCGCGGCATCATAGATGGCCATTTTCTCGCCGCCGGGCTGGTGAATGGTCCACCCGCCTTCGGTGCCGGGAGCTAGCAGATTGCGCAAGCGGATATTCGCGAAGGTTCCGCGCATCATCACTTCGTGGTTGCCGCGGCGCGCGCCATACGAATTAAAATCCTTGGGTTGAACGCCACGCGAAATTAGATATTTTCCGGCCGGCGTGTCGGCAGGAATCGAGCCGGCGGGAGAAATATGATCGGTGGTCACGCTGTCCCCCAGCACGGCGAG
>PLZZ01000182.1:0-220 GCA_003153585.1 Acidobacteriota bacterium
AAGCGGCGCTCACGTGTCAGAAAATCTTCCACTGCCGCGGCCAGATCGGCAGCTTCGAATTCCGGCCACATTCGCGGCGTAAAAAATAATTCCGCGTACGCGCATTCCCACAGCATGAAATCGCTCAGGCGGCGGTCGCCGCCGGTGCGAATCAGCAGATCCACGTCCAGCGCCGGGCCGGTGCTATGCGTAACCTCACCAAGCCTTTTCGCGAACTCGC
>PLZZ01000182.1:272-421 GCA_003153585.1 Acidobacteriota bacterium
GCGGAAAAACGCTTCCAGCAACGCGAGCAGCGAAGCCACCTCGTTCGCCGGGCGCCCCCAATTGTCGGATGAGAATGCATACAGCGTGAGCGTGCCGATGCCCAGTGCCGGGGCCGCCCGCACAACGCGGCGAACCGCTTCCACCCCGC
>PLZZ01000182.1:460-6012 GCA_003153585.1 Acidobacteriota bacterium
AGCTTCCATGTGGTTCAGATATTTTTCCAGAGCGCGCCTGCCCGCTGCCGAAAGGCGATATTCAGTCTTGGGAAGACGCCCGGCGAAGGACTTCGTGCAGGTGACGTATCCTGCATCCTCTAGCTTGCGCGCGTGAACGCTCAGATTACCGTCCGTCGCGCGCACCAGTTGCTTCAGCTCGTTGAAAGCCAGACAAGTATTCACCGCTAAGGCGCTTACAATCGCGAGCCGCGTGCGCTCGTGGATCAGCCGATCCAGATCCGAAGCGGATGTCTCCGGGGGTCGCGAGCGAATTGCTCCCCTCTTTGAGGATTCTTCCCGCTCCGCTCGGTACGCCTCTAATTTAGCCGCCATATTTCCTCGCAATTACTGCGCCAAAAATAATGTGAAGTCCCCCAAAACCAGCGGCCAGAAAAATATTGCCCCAGCTCCAGGGACAGAACAGCGCCACTGCACCGAGCACCATGAAACACAGACCCATCAACGGCACTACGCGGATCGAAAACGCCCCGCCGGTGACGACGCCCGTTCCATACAGCAGCAGCCATTCACCCGGAATCGCGCCCACCACCCCAGTGCGTAATTGCAGCGCCGTGAGCAGCAAACCGACAAGCAGCGGTGGCGCAAAACTGTAAACAAATCGCCGGCCGGGTCCGGAGAAGAGCGATGATCCCGCCGCACGCGCTTTCGAGTAAGTCGTCCATCCGGCAATCGCGATGGCCAGAACTGCTTCGGTAATCCAGGTCAGCAGCCAAGCCATTGGCGATGCTTGCGATGATGCAATCGCCGCGGCGCCGAGGGCGGTAATGCCCATCGCCACGCCTCCCCAGCCGGGAACTGCGGTGAATGAGCTGGCTCGTTCCATCGTCTCGCGAATGAATCGCAGATTGTCGCGAGCGTGTTCATCAAGAGCGCGAGGGCCGGACGACCGAGGGCGGTTTGGATCCGTTAACGCCATAGGCAGAGAGGATAGCTAAGCCGCGGGATTGCGTAAAGTACTTTGTTTCCCAAAGTGACGTCCTCATACACCCCGCGTGCCACTCCAAATCACTTGTAAGCCTCAATCTCCGAGTCTATCCTGAGACTGCAAGAAACGCCGGAGGTGACGCTGTGAAACTCAGCCGACTTTTGCTCCCGATTTTGGCAATAGCTTTCATTCCGTTTGCGGCGAACGCACAGCAAACAAGCCAACCCGAGACAAACCCGGTTTCTAATACTGTGAGAAGTAGCGTGGAGCGAGCGTCCAAAAATATGGTGGCTGCGGCTGATGAAATGCCTGCGGACAAATATAGCTTCCATCCCACACCCGCTCAGATGTCCTTCGGAAAACTGGTCACGCACATGATCGGTTCAAATTATGGTCTGTGCTCCAAAATTTCTGGCGTCGCGGCGCCAACCCAGGACAAGCCGAGCGAGACGGACCCCAAAGATAAGCTTGTAGCTTCGCTGAAGGCTTCCTTCGACTTCTGCTCGCAAAGTCTAGCCAAGGTGGACGACTCAAATCTGGGCGAGCAGTTGACGGTGTTCGGTGACCACAAAATCTCTCGCGCGGCGGCAATGATCGCGCTGACGAACGATTTCGCCGACCATTACAGCATGGCCGCTTCTTATCTACGGGCCAATGGGCTGCTTCCGCCAACGGCGCCACAACCTCACAAAGAATAACCGGCCTATTTTTGGCGGGGCCGTTTGGGATAGCGGCCCACCAGCCAATTCCACCGAATGATACCGAGATCGAAGAACATCATCAGACTATCGCGGATCATGTGCACTTTTGTTGCTGGGTCGTGCGCCCATCGAACGGCAACCTCCGCGGTTCGCAGGCCGTGACGTTTCGCAAGGAAAAGTATTTCGGGATCGAATCCGAAACGTTCGATGCGCTGCTGCTCGAAGACCACTCGTGAAGGCTCCCGCACGAACGCCTTGAACCCGCATTGCGTGTCGCTGATAGACAAGCCGACAAATATCCGCACGAAGCCGTTAAAGATCATGCCCGCGAGCTCGCGCAGCCGCGACTGGTGCAGAGTGATCAGTGTACGATCCAGGGCGCGCGAACCGATTGCGACTTCATTTCCATCCTTGATCGCCGCGAGGAGTTTTTCAGATTCCTCGATGGGCGAAGAAAGATCCGCATCAGTAAAAAGAGCGATCCGGCCGCGCGCTTCCAGCATGCCGTGACGCACGCTGTAACCCTTTCCGCGGTTATCCCCGTTTGAGACCACGCGCACGGAAGGCCACTCACGCGCCCATTTTTCGGCGACCTGCACTGTCCCATCCTCGGAACCATCGTCAACAATCAGAATTTCGAGTTGCTCGGAGCCCATCCCGCGGCTCGCAAAATAGTCCCGAATGCGAGTAAGTGTGCGAGGCAACCTCGCTTCTTCGTTATAAGCGGGAACGACAATGGAAAGTTCCGGCGGCGGAATCATTCCCGCGGCGATCCTGGCGCGAGGGGATTCCATCCATAGCGTCCCAGCAGCGGAACGAAACGGCAGGCATAAAGCGATCGTTGTGTGGTGCGCCCGTGGCGTTTCACAATTTGCAGCAGTTCCTGGTTTTCGGAACCTCCCACCGGTATCACCAGACGCCCGCCTTCTGCTAATTGCGCCACCAACGGCGGCGGAACCGCCGGAGCAGCAGCGGAAACGAGAATNNATAGCCCAGGCGCGACAACCGCGCGCGCGCGGCCGCAGCAAGAGCGGGCTGTGACTCGACAGCGATCACTTCGCGCGCCAAACGCGACAGCACGGCCGCCTGATAGCCCGAACCTGCACCGACCTCCAACACACGTTCCGAACCTTCCAGGGAAAGCGCCTCAGCCATCGCCGCTACCATAAACGGCTGCGAGATAGTTTGGCCTCCGCCTATTGGAAGCGGCTCATCCGCATAAGCTTGGCTGGCTTGGTCGCGTGAAACAAAAAGATGGCGTCGAACGTCCATCATGGCGTCAAGTACGCGCTGCGAATGAATGCCTCGCTCGCGGATTTGTCGCGCAACCATTTCCCGGCGCGCCGCTTCGAAATTCTCTTCGACGGCCGGGCAGGTGTTGCCGTTTTCGCTCATGCTTTGCAGAAGCTATCACAGCCCGGCGCGACGTTGCTACCCAAACGGCTGGCTGATAAATCGGCACGTAGTGGGTCAGTTTCCGGTTAGCGCGTTAATCAGGAGTTAGGCGTTTTGCGACCATTGGAGAGGGCGATCACTGTGCGAGAAGGCGAGGTTAGCAATATGGATTCAGAATGAAACCGCAGCATAATTCCCATCTCTGTATACCCAGAGCGAGGTTGGAGCATTGCGCGTGAAATGCATATCCGAACCGCTTGAATGTTGTGAATCGATAACAGGTTTACCGTCAATGGCTACCGCCAATTGCCCAGAGGATGCGGAAACATGGGTCCAATATTCGCCGGCTGCGCCTGGGTAAGGCGATCTCGCAAGAAGCATCCATTTCCCATCTGTATAGCGAAAGATGCCTTTGCTCTTGATACTGACGAGCAGATTCGAGTTGTCATCACTGGACACAGTTTCACAGGGCCCAGGGGCCTCCAGCGGCGCAACATGCTCCTTCGTAACCCGGATCAAATTCCCCTCTTTCGTACAGATGTAGCCTGCTTCTTCGGTTGCCGCCCAACTGTCCGCTAGGAATGCCTTTCCATCCCGCGCGACAGGAGTTGCTGTGGGCTCGACCGGACTCACCAACTCGTCAGATAAAAAGTCCTCGCCCGCGCTTAGAATGAATGATAACGGCTGATGTCTAACAATCAGAAGAGCCGTCTGTCCTATGGGCAAAACTCCAAGAAGGTCGTTCACCCTGTGGTAATCGTCGGGTTGAGGAAGATTTCCCGCTATTTGCAGCCACTTCAGAGCGCCCGCATCCCATTTCCAGGCTGTGCCTCCGCTAGCAAGCCAGAAGCCTTCGGCGTTACCGATTGGCCCCACTCCCTCAAGCACATCTCCACGGGTATAGTAGCCTTTTGCCGGAACCGGTTTCTGCATCCTGGTCCACTTGATGCCGTCGAACCGCAGTAGTTCGCCCGTGTGCTCGTCCATTGCCCACAGCAGGTGGTCTGCCTTATCTAGCCACGGACCTGACACCACCGAATCATCAGACTGAAATTGGTAGAGCCGGGTAGTGGCGCCTCCAGAAACCTCAACGATGCCCAGATTTGTTCCGACGTAGAGGCCGCCGTCAAAGAACGAGAGGCCTGCAATTGAGAAATCCACATTCCGTGGAAGGCGCTTGATTAATCCTGGAAGCCTGTTGGCGGCTACGACCTTGGGCGGGCCCTCATTGGGTTTTCCCCGCTCAAATTCAGCGAACAGCGCCAAAGCAATCAGAGTGAATGGAATCGCAGCAAGGTAATATGCTGTTCTTCCAATCTTAGGCTTGAAGTACCGCACGAGTGCCCACGACAGAAATACAAGAATTGCGATGGAGAGAAGCAGCGCTCCCAGAAGAATTCGGATGAGCCCCTGTCCAATATAGAAGGAAATAGTTTCAATACCCAGAAAGTTCAGAACAGGTATTCCCATACATTTTTCTCAGTGACCACCGAGGCTAGTGATCCTGGATTCCTAGCTATTTATCACAGATTTGGCGCTAAGTCCCGATTAGTCGGATTACCGGACAAGTGGACCTGTGGACTGCCTTCGACTATGCCGTGACTCGATTCCGTTCGGTCTTTTTCGGTCTTGAGGCAATTCGAAATCGTCGTACGGGTTGCCCGTTCATCTACGACAGCAGCGTTGTCGCTGCCTCCATCGTCCAGCTCAAAGTCCGAGAGACCTGTGTATAGTTGTGGCCTGTCGGTTTGAATATTGGGCAATGCGGAACTTTGGAAAGGGTGATCGGGTGAGACACTTTTCGCGTTATTGTTCGGCTCTTCTTTTCGTTGCAACTGTCTTTCTTGTTCNNGCGGTTGCCATTCGTGGAGGCAAGATTATCGCGGTGGGCAACCTCCCGGAAGTGGCAAAGTCTGTATCCGAGAATGCCGAACGTATTGATCTAGACGGCAAGAGTCTTTTCCCCGGGTTCATCGATTCGCATAGTCACTCAATCGATGGAGGACTCGCCCTGATTTCTGCCGATGCCAGCGAGAAAGTGCAATCGCTCAACGAGCTTCCGCCATTTGTAGAAGATGCGAAAAAGACGGGCAAGGCCATGCGAGGGGATATTGTTGAAATTCTTGGCATGCCNNCTCGAATTCTGGTCGCATACCGATGTCCTCAACGCCCGCTTCAGCACCGGAGCTTATGAGAAGCAAAGCGTCCTTCTGCGTGGAATGGACGGGCACACGGCGTGGGCGAATCGTGCTCTGTTGGAACGCGCGGGCATCACAACTGATTTCCTGAAGAAACTTTCCGCTGAGCAGCGGAGTTACTACGGCGTAGACAAGGATATGCATCCCAACGGTTTTCTGGTGGATGCGGGCACGGAGAAAATCGAACCTTTGCTCCCGCCGCGCACGGGCGACGAGTTGCTGAAAGCGGGGCGCACTGCACTGGCATATAACTACTCGCTCGGGATCACTGCGTGGCTTGATCCATTGGCC
>PLZZ01000075.1 GCA_003153585.1 Acidobacteriota bacterium
CGTCGCGTTGATCACTTACATGCGCACGGATTCCGTAAAAGTCTCAAGCGACGCGTTGGCCCAAGTCCGCGACCACATTGGTTCGAGTTACGGCCAACATTATCTTCCGGAAAAGCCGAATTTCTTCAAATCGAAAAAAGACGCGCAAGAGGCTCACGAAGCGATTCGTCCCACGGATGTCGCCCGCACACCCGAAAGCGTAAAACCGTATCTCGACGAGTCCATGTTCAAGCTGTACCAGATGATTTGGCAGCGCTTCGTCGCTTCGCAGATGGTTCCCGCGGTTTTTGACCAGACCACCATCGACGTGGATGCGAACGATTACACCTTCCGCGCCACCGGTTCGGTGCAGAAATTCGATGGCTACCTCGCGGCCTACCAGGCCGTAAAAGAAGAGGAAGAAAAAGACGACGAAGGCGACGCAGCCGGCAACCGCTTGCCGCCCGTTCGCGAAGGCGATCAGCTTCGTCTTGAAACCATCCGCCCCGAGCAGCATTTCACCGAGCCTCCGCCGCGCTACACGGAAGCGACGCTGGTAAAAGAGCTGGAAGAAAAAGGTATCGGCCGCCCCTCCACCTACGCGACGATTATCTCGACCATCGTGGATCGGGAATACGTCACGAAAGACCAAGGGCGCTTCACGCCTACCATGCTTGGTGAGCGCGTGAGCGTGCTGCTGGTNNGACGAAATAGAAGAGGGCAAATTGCCTTGGCGGCAGGCGGTGAAAGAATTCTGGGATCCTTTCCTGCTGGACCTGGATAAAGCTCAGGACGAAATGCTCTCTTACAAAGCGGGGATTGCGACCGGGCTGAAATGCGAAAAATGCGGCCAGGGAGAATTGCTCGAGCGCATCAGCCGCCACGGATTTTTCCTGGGCTGTAACCGCTATCCGGATTGCGACTTCATCAAGGATCTTTCGCCCGAGCTTCCTGAAGAAACTTCAGGCGAAGTGAAAATTGAATATTGCGATAACTGCGGCAAGGAAATGGCCATCAAGCGCGGCCGCTTCGGCGTATTCCTTGCATGCACCGGCTATCCGGATTGCAAGACTACGCGGCGTTTGGTGAGCGGCACGCGCACCGCGCGCCAGCCGGATGTCCGGCTCGATGAAAAATGTCCTCTGGACGAGGGCCAGCTCCTTCGCCGCCAAGGTCGCTTCGGCGATTTCATCGGTTGCGAAAATTATCCAAAGTGCAAATACACGCGGCCCATCACGCTCGGAATCAAATGCCCGAAATGCGGAGAAGGAGAATTCGTCCGCCGCGGTACGGCCAAAGGGCGCGGGCGCGGCCGCATCTTTTACGGTTGCAGCCGCTATCCCGATTGCGACTACACTTCGCCGCACGAACCGCTCAACGAACCCTGCCCGAAATGCGGCGCGCCTTTTATCGTCGAAAAGCGCACGAAGGCCGGCAACTTCCGTTCCTGCGTGAAAGAAGGATGCGATTGGGAGATAGAAGCTCTGCCCGAACCAGCAGCCGCTCCTGCGGCTCCGTTTGTGCATCCTCAAGAGCCGCGTGCAGACAGTACTCTCGCGGTTCCTGTGAAATCCTGAAACGCAACCGGACGCTCTTCCTCGCGCCGCAATTCGGTTTCTATTTGTCATCTCTGTGGCATCTTATAAACTAACCGTCAGCGGCTTGGCGCCATGAAGCGGACCATCGAAAAATTCGCGAACTACTTGCGCTACGAAAGGAATGTCTCGCCCGCAACGATTCATAATTATCGCGGCGATCTCGAACTCTTTCGCGAATTCCTGACGCCTCCCGGCGAAAAAACGATGGCTCTGCAACACGTGGACGCCAGAATCATCCGTGAATTCGTCGGGTGGCTCTACGACCGCAAGATGCAGAAAGTGTCCGTGGCTAGAAAGCTCGCCGCGCTGCGAACGTTTTTCAAATTCTGTGTTCGTGAGCGAATTACCAGGCAAAATCCGGCGCGCTTGGTGAGCACTCCCAAAATACCGAAGCGAGTCCCCCGTGTACTTACGGCCGAAGAGATGAACGGTTTCCTCGACACTCTGGCAGGCGCAGCGGCCGGCAAAAAACAGGGGCCGCGGCGCAAAAACCAATCGGCCCAGGACGCGAAGCTGATTCCCTGCCGAGATCGCGCCATTCTGGAATTGCTATACGCTTCGGGACTCCGCGTCAGCGAGCTTGTCGGCCTCACGCTGGGGAACTTGGATCGCCCGGGGCAAATGGTTCGCGTGCTGGGAAAGGGCCGCAAAGAGCGCGTGGTTCCCTACGGCGGAAAAGCGCAGCAGGCGCTGGAAGCTTACTTGCCGTTGCGCGAACAGCTTCTGGCGCATCCACGCACGAAAGCCGATCCGACGGCTGTTTTTTTGAATCACCGCGGCGGCCGGTTGACCTCCAAATCGGTTCGCGTAATTGTGAAAGCGTACGCGCGACTCGCCAATGTGAACTGGAACCTGCATCCGCACTCGCTGCGCCACGCGTTCGCCACCCATCTTCTGGCGGATGGCGCGGACCTGCGCGCGATTCAGGAGCTTCTCGGCCACGTCTCCCTCTCCACTACCCAGCGCTACACGCAGGCAAGTATCGAACAACTGATGGCTGTGTATGACAAAGCCCATCCGCACGCCTGATTCCGCTCTGGTTGCCTCATTGGCCGCTATAATGGATTTATAGGAGCAACTTGGATGTCGATGCGGCATCCAATAAAGTGCGCTGAATCGCGTACAAATACGAAGAAAGGTCACGATGAAAACCGCCCAGGCCAAAGTCACGAAGATGATTCCGGAAGTTCGTCCCACCGCCGCGCTGCAAATGTATTTCGAAACCATGGTGTACAAGACGCGCGAGCGGCTGGAGCTGATCAATATCACCAAGGACCTGAATGAAGTGGTGCGCAAGCACGGATTGAAGGCAGGGTTCGTGCTGGTGCAATCGCTGCACACTACCACCGCCGTTTTCATCAACGAATTTCAACAGGCGCTACTCGACGACATCAAATCGTTTCTCGAGCGGCTGGTAGGGCGCATCGACTACTGGCGGCACAACGATCCCAAGCTTTCGGAGTGCAACCGGCAGAACGCCGATTCTCATCTTCGCGCAATGCTGCTGGGGCATACGCTTTCGGTTCCGGTGCGCGGCGGCGAACTGGCGCTGGGTTACTGGCAATCGATCATCCTCGCCGAGCTCGATGGGCCGCGCGACCGCTCGATTCAGGTGCAGATGCTCGGAGTTCAGGAAGAATAATNNGCCCTGAAGTCCGTGCCTAAATATTGAGGGTGAGTGAAGTTTCGGGAATGAAGCCGTCGATGCTGCGCGATGAAACGCGCGCGGCCGGAATCGGCATTTTTTCGCGGTCCACGGGATTGTAGAGCGTATCGCGCTCGACGGGTACGCGGCCTGCGGCTCGGATCAGACGCTCGAGTTCGGCGCGGGTCATGTGTTCGGGAGTGGTCGCTCCGGCGTCGTGGTAGATTTTTTCTTCGACCACCGTGCCGTCGAGATCGTTCGCGCCGAAACGCAGCGCGACTTGCGCGATGCGCGGTGTGAGCATGATCCAGTAGGCTTTGATGTGATCGAAATTATCGAGCAGCAGGCGCGAGCAGGCGATGGCCTTCAAATCATCGAATCCGGTGGGACTGGGAATGTGCGAGAGGCCGGTGTTGGCCGGGTGAAACGCGAGCGGAATGAAGGCGACGAAGCCGTGCGTTTTGTCCTGCGTTTCGCGAAGTTGGATCAAGTGGTCCACGCGCTCTTCGTTCGTTTCGATATGGCCGTAGAGCATGGTGGCATTCGAGCGCAGGCCGATTTCGTGCGCGGTGCGCGCAATTTGCAGCCACATCTGGCCGCTCACTTTGTGGTCGCAGATAATTTTTCGCACGCGCGGATGGAAAATTTCGGCGCCGCCGCCGGGAAGNNTTCGAAATGCGCGCGTAGTAACCCACCTCCACCATGGTGAAAGCCTTCAGGTGAACTTGCGGGAAGCGCTGTTTCAAGCCGCGAATTAATTCCAGGTAATACTCGAAGGACAAATCGGGGTGCAGGCCGCCGACAATGTGGAATTCTGTGGCGCCTTCGGCCACACCTTCTCCCGCGCGCTGCCAGATTTCTTCGAGAGCGAACGTGTAGGCGCCGGGCGAGTCGGGCGAGCGTCCGAAAGCGCAGAGTTTGCAATGCGCCACGCACACATTCGTGGGATTGATGTGGCGATTGACGTTGAAATAGGTGACGTTGCCATGGCGTTTTTCGCGGACGTAATTCGCGAGCCAGCCTATCCCCAGAAGATCGTGCGATTCGTAAAGCGCGAGGCCGTCGGCTGAGTTCAGGCGTTCGCCGGCGAGAACCTTCTTCGCGACAGGCTCGAGCTTCGCGTCCTGAAACGCGGGNNGCGGCCGCGCCCCAGAAAAGCAGGAACAATAGACTAATATAGCCATTCACGGTGAAAAACGCAGCATTCATTTTGCTCAGGTCGTTTGGCTTCACCAGCGAATGCTCGTAGGCCAGCAGGGCCGCGACCACGGCAATTCCGGCCCAGGCCGGCCATGCGAGTTGAAAACTGAACGCCAGCCAAGCCAGCAGTCCGACCATCACGATGTGCATGGCGCGCGCGATCACAAGCGCCCCAGCGATGCCGAATTTTTTCGGAATGGAATACAGCCCGGCAGTCTTGTCGAAGTCCACGTCCTGGCAAGCGTAGAGCACATCGAAGCCGCCGACCCAGAGCGTGACCGCGGCGCAAAGGATCAGCATGCGCCAGTCGAGCGAGCCGCGAATCGCGATCCACGCAGCCGCTGGCGAAATGCCGAGGCAAAAGCCGAGAACGAAGTGCGACCAGGAAGTGAATCGCTTGGTGTAAGAATAAAAAAACAAAATCGCCAGCGCAACGGGAGAAAGTTTCAGCGCGAGCGGATTCAGTTGCCATGCGGCGAGCACCAGGACTGCGGACGCAATCAAAGTGAACATCCAGGCGAAACCGACGGAGAGTTCGCCTTTGGGCAGAGCGCGGTTCGCAGTGCGCGGATTGCTGGCGTCGTATTTTAGGTCGGCGATGCGGTTTATGGTCATGGCGGCGGAGCGCGCGCCCACCATGGCAATGACGATCCACAGAATTTGCCGCCAGGTTGGGAGTGCACCACCAGCTCGGGCGGCGAGCAAGGCTCCCACGAGCGCGAACGGCAGGGCGAAGACGGAGTGCTCGAACTTGATCATCTCAAGCACGACGCGCACGCGGCTTTTCGTCATGGCTGAACCTGGCGAGGGACTGAGCGGGTACATGCAATTCTAGAACCGGTTAGA
>PLZZ01000033.1 GCA_003153585.1 Acidobacteriota bacterium
GAATAATCCAGACTAAGCGGCAACTCCCGCTGGCGGGTTTAGGAATGGGGATCGCGCAAAACATCGGAACTTTGCCCTGGGTGTATCGTAGCCTCACTCTGCCGCTGCTGCCCTTGCGTCATTTGATACCCGAGATGTTGCATAGGCTTCGGCGGAAAAAGGGTACATCAAATGAAAGCATCGGTGCGGCGGGGCCGCCGNNCCGCACAATCGTTTCTTTACTCGCGAGTTACATCCGTACCAGGCAGAGCTTCTGCTAGGCATGGTTCGTAGAATGGATGGAATTCGCGACCACATTTCCCGCCTCGTTCACATTTACCAGGAAGTTTTTAAAAACACAACAATTGTCCCCGTTATTTCCGCCGATTGCGACGCCGGTGCGATGATGCGCTTTCCTGTTGTATTTCCCGGGAAGAATCGCGACGAAGTTCTGCGCCGCGCCGAACAATATGGGCTCCAGTTGAAGAGCGGGTGGCGCGCCACGTTGTCCGAACAGTCTGACAATTCCCGATTTCCGAATGCTGTATGGGCGTCGCGAAATGTAACTTTGGTCCCGCTATACACGGGTCTTGCTTTAAAATCAGCCGAATCCCTCGCTCGAAGCCTAGTACAAACCGTGCGGCAGCTCGAGACAAGATAGATTGGTGATCTGCGACGGTCGAGTTTATCAACGCGGAAAGGACACCGGGGCGGTGGTCGTTTGTTTGGTCTTGATCAGCCGCACTTGTAAACAAAAAAATTCTGACCCCAGCTGTCTTTTCGCATTACTTCGCGCATTCTGGGGTCCGAACGAAATTGCGCTATTTCCGGGCCCTGGACTTCCCCCAATCGTTCCGTGTAGATAATTGTTAGTGTTTCCTTCCTGTGCGCGGCACGCTTCGCTAGTTTTGAACGGACGAGGTCATAAAAATCCAATGAGAAGGCCCGAAAGATAAAGAACACATCATCGTCGGTGTGATCACAATATTCAAGGACATCGCCGTGAATGAGATTAATGGACTCCTTATTCGCAGGAGGGAGGTTCGATTTGTCTACGTTTTCTCGCGCGGCAGTGTGTAGGTCGAGTGCCAATTCGACGCCTGTTACTCTCTCAAATCCATACTCGGCCGCAATAATACAGGGGCGACCCAGACCGGAACCAAGATCGACGAAGTGAAGCGTCCTCGGCAAGTTGAGTTCTCGGAGAAGCCAGCGAAATGCCCACCCATTGACGGGCCCATAGGCCGTCGCGCGAGACAGTTTTGAAGGATCAAATGAGGTGTCGGAGAGTTCAACATGCCCGCTCGTTGCGATATTGTATTTCCGATCGAATAGCTTGAGATATTGGTCATCTATCATTGCCACAACAACGGCAATCGTTTTCATGATGCCATGGCCGCGCAAGAGTTGCCCCGCGCGTTGTATTGCGGTCCTAATTGTGAAATTTTGCAAAATGTTTCTCATAGGAAATCTGATGTATCCGGAACCTTTCGTATGGCTGCTGGCGGAGTAATGAATTGTTGTGCCGATGTGGCGTTCACGCTGTTCGTTGCGAGATCCACGTAGATGACGGGTTTCCCCGCGACCTCCGCGGCTTTCTTAACTTCATTGGTTTCCTGCGTCTCGTTGGTTCAACCCGGTCCGGGATCCATGCAATATTAGGGTGAAAACAGGCAACTTGCTGGCCGAGGAAGCCAGCGATTCCAGTCGTCCTTCCTTCACGCCCGACCACCATGGTCGCTCACGAAACCACTTCCCGATCCAGGGCTGATCCCAAAGGCGATCGATCAGGACACCTTGTGAATATCCTAACTCTCGCAACTCAAGTAAAGCGGATTGAATTTTCTCCCAGCCCAATGCAAAGGTATGGAATTCGATAAATAGAAGCGGACGATACTCAAGAAGAACCTGGCGGGCTCCAGAAAGAATCATCAGTTCTCCGCCATCAACATCCATCCGGAGAGCCGTTGGTCGGAAAGTCGGAAAATCTTTCAAAATGTTGTCCAGCGTTTTCACTTCAACTGGAATTACGCCCTTAGGCAAGAGGGAATCGTCTCGAATCAAGCTGCCCCAGTTCGGGACCTGTGACTCGTAGAAATCGGCCGTTTCGTTCCTCTCACCAATTGCCCAGGGAAAAATCTGGATGTTTTGCTGCGGGGTACGGCACACGTTGCGGGTCAGTATTTCAAAATTCCCCGGAACTGGCTCGAATCCCAGGATCTTTCCAGAATCACCGATGGCATTTCTTGCCAATCGGAGGAAGTAACCGATGTTGGACCCGACATCGATGACGTGCCCTCCGGGCGCCAGAAGCTTGGAGTAAATGGCGCTGGCGATCGGCTCATGCGCGCCGAATAAATACAAACTCTCGTTGATTCCCCTCATCGAGGCATGAAGTTCAAGGTCATCGCCAAACAGAGAGATTATTTTCGGACCCGAATTGCCATTCCGGAAGGCCCTGCCTCGAATTCGTTCGTGACGATGATAATAATAGTTATAAGCGGTTTCCCTCAATACGTGTCGAGGACCTCTCTCAGCAAGTAGCCGCAAGCCCTTGCGCACTCGCCGCATGGGCATCATGCGGGGACCGGCTCCATTTCCGATAGCAGCCTATTAACAACCATCCGATATGAAATCACGCGGGTATTTGCCGTTTTTTGCGCAATGAATCTTGCCGGATTACTAATTTTCGAGTGAACCCGGGAAGGACGTGGCTCAAGATCCATTTCACTGCAGTCTTGGCTGTAAAGCGGATCCTGATGGCCTCCGCGAGTGCTCGGCGTGCAGCTTTATAGTCGCGCTCATCAAGACTACAATCTGCCCATCCGTTTTGAACTTCCTCCAGGCGCATAAGTATGATTTTCTTTTCTTCATTTCTTGAGTCACCAATCAAATTCAACCACTTCTCGTACATATACTGAAGCTGTCGCAAATGAGATCTCTCATCATCCGAAATATGCTCGACGATGCCGACGGCACGGTTTGGCGTTCTATCGATCTGGACAAGAGGTCGGTTGACGTAGCAGAAGCCTGTTACAAGTGCCAAACGAAAAAGGAAATCGGTGTCCTCGCCTATACGCAGTTGCGGATCGAACCCTCCGATTTTATCAACAAGGTCCCGGGGAACAATGAGGGTTTGCACGTAAATGCCTGCCGGGGGCTTTAGAAGGTGTTTGACCGTGTCCGCCAGTTTGCCGATATCCTCTGTAGACCCCATACGAGCACGCTCGAAAACAGTCATTGCCAATTGAGGGTTATTGATGTATCTCGCATCAGTAAAACATGCTCTGCTTTCCTCGCCACATTCCTGGATCGCGCGAACTTGTGTTTCGAGTTTATCGGACATCCAGCAATCGTCCGAGTCTAGAAACGCAAACCAATCTCCGGTTGTCCGCAAAATGCCTTGGTTGAGCGCAACACTCTTGCCCTGATTCGGCTGATAGATATAGTCGACATGCACCGCGTGCTCCGGCCTTTCCGACAAATAACGTTTGATGTCTCTAGCCGTTTCGTCAGTAGAACCATCGTCTACCACTATCACATCGTGCGCTGCATACGTTTGCGCGAGAACGCTCTCAAGAGCTTTCACAACAAGCTCAGCACGGTTGTACGTTGGAATAATTACTGAAAAACTTGGCATTAACCCCATTATTGCAATCCTAGGACCTAGGTAGTCGATCCGGTGAATATTCTTGTTCTTGAATTACCAGGCGCAGTTGGATGACGATCATCCTGACGCGCCAGCCTTCCCAGCGTGGCCTCGAGAGCATCCACACATTTCTCCCAGGTGAATTGTCGCGAAGTTTCGAGTGCGTTCTTCTGAATCCGTGTTCGAAGATCGGGATTGTTAAGCAAGAGCAAAATCCGACTTATGATTTGCTCAACGTCGCCGACGGGGACCAAAAAGCCGTTCTGCCCATCCACGATCTGGTCCTTCGGTCCTCCGCAATCCGTTGCCACCACGGCGCATCCGCAAGCCATCGCCTCCAGGACTGGCATCGAAAACCCTTCCGACTCGCTGGCCATAATCCATACCTGGCTCCGCGAGTAGATGTCTCGAGCTTGATCAACTGTCGGCTGACGCAAATAAATACTTCGACTAATTCCTCTTGGGCGCCGGTCTCCACTGAACACCCGCAGCTGTACATCCGGTCTTAACTTTGACAGGCCTTGCAAGACTCCAATTACCGTTTTGGGATCCTTCACCGGATGCGATCCATATATTGTTCCAACCCCGTCTCTCGACGATTCAGGAACCGCTGGAAAGTATTCGCCAAGATCAATCCCGTTGTGGATAACACCCAAGAACTCGCCGTTGCCCTCCTTTTCAACGAGGTCTTTTAGATAAGTAGCTACTGCAATTTTCGGAATCGGCAGGCTAAAAGCTTTCTTGCGACGATCCAACCGGTCCGGCGTCGAGCCATGCAGGTACTGCAGCTTCGGATTCTGGAGTGAACCGAGCAGATCCATTTGAGCGGAAATGATCATCCCCACGGCCACGATGATTTCACCCTCGTCGAAGTGGCACCCGCCGAGACCTTTGAATGCGGCGATAGGCCCTTTGAATTGCGCCAGCCAAGAGGGCGCATTGCCATATAGGATCCGGTTGCGCGCCGCTTTCGCCCAGTCGAGAACCGAAAAATCAGGTTCTTCGTGAAGTATGCGAACCTCGTGCCCCCGATTCCGCAACATCTCGGCGACAATGCTCGTACATCTCACTCCGCCTGAATTCCCTGAGCCGGGAAGTACAAATGCGATCTTCATTAGGATTCCCTTTTCGGCGCGACCTATTAAAGGCCACCAAGTCCGTTCGCAGATTCGTGGGACTGAATACTCAAGAAATTGGCTCAATCCTAGCGGGGGGCGCCACTGGCGCTTGGGTCCTCGCGGCGCCCAGCAATGCTGTCGTGATCTGGCCGCGTTCTGAGGCGTCAAATGCCATAAAATACACGACAGCAATCGCAAGGATCGCCTGAACGGTGATCATTGCAAGGACCGCCGTTAGGCTCTGCCACGGTACCAGTCGAAAAAACAAAAGCCACGGCCCAACTACTCCGATGGCGCCAGCCAACGTCGCCCGTCCGAACAAGCCGACATAATAGTCCCAAACGGATATGCCACTCTTCCAACAGACATAAGCCGGCTGGATAAACAGCCTAACGATGAAGCTAGGAACGGCTGTGCCCATGGCTACTCCGACCATTCCATAGATGCGCACCCAGTACAGGCTGAGAACCAAGTTTGCTATGGCCTCACACAAGCTGATCCGAGCGACAAAACGATTCAATGACATACCAAACAAAAATGATATGGAGGGCCCCTGAGCCGCGTCGAAGAAAACGCCGATCGTGAGAAACACGAGAGGCCAATAGGCGTCGGCGTAGTTTTCGCCCATCCACGCATGGATGAATGCGCGTCCGTACACAATCAAAAGCAATGCAATGATCGCGCCAGCAGAGGCCGAAACCTTTGTGCCGAATTTCAGGACGCGCCTTATTCCATCGTAGTCCCTGGATCCCAGCAACACGCTAAACCAAGGCTGCAATAAACCCATCAGAGAGATCATCAACTCCATGAACGACATTGCCAGGCGCGAACCAATCGCATAGTGGGTTACGGCACCGACGCTCAAGAACGCCCCGATAACCCAAGCATCGATATAGTAACGGACTTGATAACTAATTTTAGATACGAACGAAAAACTACTGTAATGGAGAAGTTGCTTGAGCGCCGGCCCAGTAACATAAGCAAACGACAAATGAACCGGGCGCTGGATTCTGCGAAGAACGAAATAGTCGGCTACGTAAGTGCCTATGTCCGTGAGAATTGTTACAGTGGCGATCGCCACCAGCGCCCCGTGCGCTTCAATCGCTGCCACGATGAACACTGTCCGTAGAATAAGTCCGGCCAGGCCGATCAGCGTGAGCAGATCCCAGCGCAGGTGCGCCGAAAGGGCACCCACAAAAGCTCGCCCCGGAAAACCAATTGCGAAGCCAACTCCCATAATAAGCAGGGCGTCACGCAGTGCAGTTGCCTGGGCCGCATCGACAAAGCGGTGGGCGAGGAAGGCGATGACCGTCGAGACTATCAAGATGACTACACCAATAGCCGCGAAGACGAAGAACGAAAGTGAAATCGCTCGGTTTGCCCCTTCCTTATCATTCGCACCCACGGCCTTGCCAACGTAGAATTGAACCGCACTGACAATTCCAAAATCCATGATGCCGTAATAGCCGAGAATAGAACCAATGAGCGCCCAGTATCCGTATAAGTGGTCTCCCAAGTGGTGGACCAGGAATGGCATCATGAAAAAAGCCACGAGGATTGAAATGGCGAGCCCAGCGACTCGTAGACTCGAACCGTGGATTATTTTGCGAATGGATTCCATGTTTTACCTGATGAAAGTTCCTGAGAACCCGCTGAGTTGAGCAACGTGGA
>PLZZ01000164.1 GCA_003153585.1 Acidobacteriota bacterium
CTGCGCTCGCAAGAGGTTTCACCACGCTGCCGCCGCCCAATGCGATCGAATGCAAATCAGGAAGCGAGATCGCTACGGGGATGCCGAAAAAATCGGACGGCCGGCGGTAGATCGGCTCGCCATTGAGCAGCACGCTGATCTTCGCGGTGGTTCCTCCGATATCCATCGAGATCACGTCATTGAAACCGTAAGCCTTCGCTAGGTAGGCGCTGGCATGAATTCCCAGAATCGGCCCGGATTCGATCGTGTCAATCGCCTTGGTCTTTGCTATCCCCGCCACGCCGCCATTGATATGACTCACCAGGAAAGTGCCGGTGTACCCGGCAGTTTCGCGGAGGTCATCCTCGGCCTTGAACAGCGTTGCCGCCAGCGCACCATGCGTGTACGTATTGATCAGCGCGGAATACGTGCGCGTCTGGTCCTCCGCGGATTTGGAGATATCGCTCCCGGCCAGCACCGGCACAGAGCCCAGGAAATGATCCGGATACTGCTGGTCGATGATTCGTTTGACGGCAATTTCCCGCCGGGGATCACGATGCGAACCTTCCAGGCTGACGCAGATGCGTCGCACGCCGCTTTCCAGCAGTCTGCGCGCGGCATTCATGATCTCGGGCTCGCCCGCAGAATTATTTACGCCGATTACGTCCTGCTCGGAAATCAGCCGATTCAAAACGCTGCTGCGGGGCTCTTGGCCATAAAGGTCTTTCTCGTGACGTTGGGAGACCAGTAAACCGATGCGGGGGCCTCGCGATTCCGCCAGCACATTGGACGTGATCGTAGTGGACCAGCGAATGAGTTCCACGTTTTCGAGAAATTCGTTTGTGCCTGGGAAATCCAATTTCGCGGCTCCTCGGGACAGGCAGTCAAACAAGCAAACAGTCAAGTCGTGCGGGGTGGTATCCACTTTCACGCAGAAGATTTCCTCGCCGCTAGTGAAGATGCCGTCTGTTAAAGTCCCGCCGACGTCGATGTCCACTGTCCACACGGCATCCTCACCCGGCCTGCAAATTATTTCTTTTTGATCCGCAGAATTTGCGAAGACGTTTCTGCTGCGTAAAGCTGATCGACAGTCGCAGTGCGCCGTTCGAGGACCGCGTGCTGGTTCAGCGAACCCTTGTCGGTGATTTCCCCGGCATCCAGCGAAGGCGGCTCTTGCGCCACGATCGCTCGCGTGACGCGAGTGGAACTCCCTGTGGCATTCACAGCAAAGCTCTCGAGCAACTCTTGAAAACGCCGGTGCACGTTNNTCGATATCTCCAAAGATCATCAGCCCAACCTCATCTCGATCGTGGCCGGTTACAACCACGTCGCGGACGAATGGGGCGAAGTGGCTCAGAATCCTGCCGCGAAGAGCACCCACGTTGACCCAGGTCCCGCTCGAAAGCTTGAAATCCTCTGAAAGTCGCCCATCGAACTCAAAGCCTTTGTTCACATCGGACGGATCCACGAAGCGAAGCGCATCTCCGAAGCTGTAGAACCCTTCTTGATCAAATGTCTTTCGCGTGAGTTCCGGTTGGCGCCAGTAACCTGGAGTTACATTTGGTCCGCGAACTCTCACTTCGAGTTTCTTGCCACNNAGACCGGAGACCATCACGATTCGTTCGCCACAGGTCTCAAGCGCCAGGGCTCGGTAAGCATCCCAGACCGGTTGCGATAAGCCTGCGCCGGCATAAAACAAGAGACCCAGCCGGCGGAAGAAATTTTCACGAAGCTTTGTTTCTCCGCGCAGGGCCGGCAGCAGATCCTCATAGCCTTTGGGAACGTTGAAGTAAACCGTGGGAGAGATCTCGCGCAGATTGCGAATGGTTTCTTCGATGAATCCCGGACCTGGCTTGCCGTCGTCAATATAAAAACTCCCGCCATTGTAAAGGGCGATGCCCACGTTGTGGTTTCCGCCGAAGGTGTGATTCCAAGGAAGCCAGTCCACCAGCACAGGAGGCTCGTCCTGCAGAAAGCAAAATACCTGCGCGATCATTTGCTGATTGCAACAAATCATCCGGTGCGTGTTGATAACGGCTTTGGGCATTCCGGTCGAACCCGAGGTGAAAAGAAACTTAGCCACGCTATCAGGCTGTATCTGCTCGTGCACAGCAGCTACGCCGGCTGTCGGCGCTGTAGCCAGGAGGTTGGCAAACAGGGTTGCCTTTCTGCCCTTTGGAGCAGCGCTCGTAACCACGATTTCGGTATCCCTGCTGACAACTGCCTCGATAGCGCTGCCATACCGCTCGCCGTTCGAGGCAAATACCAAACCCGGCGTGAGGATGCCCAGCGTGTGGCGCAGCCGGCCGAAATCCTTGGAAACCAGCGAATAGGCAGGCGAAAGGTGCGCTGTAGGAACTCCAACGTGCTGTCCAGCCAACATGAGCACCAAATGCTCGAGATCGTTCTCGGAGAGAATTGCTACGGGCCGCTCGGCCGACAGGCCTCGGTCCAGCAGGGCTTGTCCCACGCTTTCCACTGCCGCGAGCACTTGTGCATAGGTAAGTCTTCGCCATTCCCCGCTCACATCCCTCTGAGCGGCGCAAATTCTTTCCGGAAACGCCTTCGCCCAATGGACCAGACGATCCGTAAGAACTTTCGGATACGGACCTAGCGCTTCATCTGGGCGCACCAGCAACGTTCCGTCGGGCAGCTTTTCAACGGACGCTCCGGAAGTGCGGAGCCGCACTTGGCGGACACCTGCGCCCCCAATCCCGTGCCGCACGCGCGGGCTGTTCTTGGCGTGAGTCGAGTTCATTGTTTCCATAATATCAGTAGGAATGGTTTTGCAGACCCCCGGTTATGGGCAGGCACAACTGTTATGCGGTACAAGATAAGCAGCACGCAGCAAACCGNNATTCGACGCGCGCCGAGATCTTGCCTAATTCGTATCGTATTTCTTCGTTTCGTGCTGCGCGGCCCTATACGCGAGCCAGCGCGCGCCCGTGACGCGTTAGAACGAGAACTTCGCCGCGAACTGGAACTGCCGCGGGTTCAGCATGGTCCTGGGGGCGCCGAACAGGCCATTCGGAACCGGCGGGCTTGGCACCGGCGCCAGGTTCGGGCAGGTGAACGTGGCTGGATCCGTGGGGTTGAAAGCCGCTGCTTGGGCCTGAGTCTCCCTGGTGGCCTTATCTCTGTAGTTCGTCGGAACTGCTGTGCCTCCGCATATCACCGCGGCGCCGTACACTGAAGTCACCTCGTCCACGTTCGGCCGATTGAGTAAGTCGAATGCGTCAACCATCAGATCGAGTCTCAGACGTTCCCTAATCTGGAAGTAACGAGAGATGCGCAGATCCCATGAGTAGAGAGGGTCGCCGACGTAGGTGTTCCTGCCCAGGTTTCCAACGCGGTCAGTGACGGGATTCGTATCGCCATTGGCATCGAACCCGACGAACATGGTGAAGGGACGCCCAGTCTGCAACGTGACGATGCTGCTCATCGAGAAGTTGCGCAGGATGCTATGGATGGGCGTAGTTCCCGTAAAATTCGTTACGAACCGCTGACGCACGTCTTGGTTCGAATTCGCCCGTTCCAGCCCGCGATTGTAGAGGTCCTGCGGCGTGCTGACGAAGGTTGTAAACGTGCCATCGTCCAGCGTGTGTGAGAAAGTGTAGTTCGCGTTGAGGCTGAAATACTGTCCGGCCCTCTCGGTCACCTGCAGCGTCAGGCCGTTGTAAACGGAATTTCCTGTATTGTCCGTGGAATACAGAAGACCGGCATTATCGTATGCCGCACCTCCGCCTGCTACGCCTGCGGCACCGAAATAGGCTTTACCAGCGGGCCAGCCGGCAGGAGGCGCCGGAGTTGGCGCGCAATTTGGGATGCCAGGATTAATCGTAGGAACTGTCGTACCGGCCGGGGCGCCGAATGGCGGGCAGACGTTGAGGTTGTCCGCGCGGACAAGATGGTGCGCCGCGACCCAGAGATACCCAGCGCTAACCGTGAGCCCATGTCCGATTTCCCGGTCAATCTCAAGATTGGCCTGTTCGGAATAGGGGATTTTGCTGTTGTGCTGCACCATACCTGCACCCGCCGTGCACGACGGCGGGCATGGCCCGGTAATGAATTGCGCCGGCACCTGGCCCGTGGTGACCAAAGTTGCCGCCGCGTTGGCGGGAAGCAGGAATGTGGGTGGACCGGCCAACGGGCCTGGCGTCAATTGGTTCAGAACCCACGTCGCTGTGTTTGCACCTTGCCGGATTCCCGGCAGCGTCTCCCCAGGAATTATTACAGGCCTTTGCGGCTGAGTGATAAACAAGAAAGACAGGTTGTAGCGATCATCGAATAGACCCGCGCCAGCCCGGACCACTGTCTTGTTATTTGGAGACCAAGCCAAACCGAGGCGAGGTTGGACACCGTTATAGTGAGGATTGATCTGCTTCGACAATCCCGACTCGAAGTCGTACCGAATACCATAATTAACCGTCAAACTGGGCCTGACCCGCCACTGATCCTGAGCGTAGAATCCATAATAAGCGTGATCGAGAGTTTCGGAAAAGTTCCCCGTTTCGGACGGGAGATATGCATTCTTCCAATTTGTCGGAATTGGCGGTGGAGTTGGAAGCTGACCGCTCGGGGGATTGGGCGCGCTTCCGACCGGAGCTCCCCAAAAGACGATCGGAACGCCGTTCAATGGATCGAGCGGATTGGGGCCCGGAACCGTAGGGAAACCTGTCGAAGTTGCACACTGTCCGTCGGCAGGATTCGACGGAATATCCGCGGTCGTATCTACAAAGTTGGCAAAGTCCACTAGGCAATTGAGACCGGGCAACACGATTCTCATCGGGGTGAATCCAGGCCAAATCACAAAATTATTCACGTAATTGTAATCGACACCGAACTTCGCAACGTGGTTACCTTTCACCCACGATATGTTGTCAGCAAGTTGGAAGCGGCTTTCGTAAATGGCGTCGAAAACTCCGAAGTTGTGCCCAAACAATAGTGTGTTAGGAATGTCCAGATTGGGCTGGCCGGTGACGCCTGGAAAATTATAATGGCGTCGCGCATATTGAGCCAGAACGCTATTCACCAGGTTGGGCTTAAGTATCGTGCTCACCGTACCCACCAAAGATTGATCGCGAAGGAAAAGATTGTGGCCGCTGCTGGGGGCGCCAATGCCGCCGCCGTCCAGGGTGCTCCCTACTAATTGATTCAAATCGCGTCCATCTTCGACGTTGTAACGCAGACTCAACCGGTTGTTGGTGTTGATCTGATAATCAGCTTTGATGATGCCGTAATCGTTATCCTTGGTCTTCAGGATATTGGGATTCTCCGGCGCAATTCCGAGGGCCGCTTTTGACTCATTGATCAAATCCAGGTTTTGATAAAACACGCCCGGAAAGGTTGGCGATTCCCCGCGCCTCTGGCCCTCGTAATTCGTAAAGAAGAAGAATTTGTCCTTTTCAATCGGCCCTCCGAGCGACGCGCCGAATTGATTTTGACGCAGCGTATCGTCGTCCGGCGAGGGCTGGAGAAGCGACCGCGCGTCGGTCGCGTTGTTCTGCAAATAATCATATACCGTGCCATGAAATTCATTTCCGCCCGATTTCGTAACAATGTTGACGATGCCGCCCAGCGCGCGGCCGTACTCCGCGCCAAATCCGTTGTTCACCACACGAAATTCCTGTACCGATTCCTGCGGCGGCGTGGACCGTTGCGAACCGGTCACGGTGTTGACGTTGTCCGCGCCGTCCACCGTGATTTCATTGCTGAGGTCTCTCATACCGCCAAAAGAAACCCGGGTTGACTCGAATTCCGTAATGGTGGACTGCAGGCTGGTGCGGCCCGTGGCCACGCCGGCGGTCAGCAGCGCAAAATCGGTGAATAGCCGGCCACTGATTGGCAAATCGTTGATCTGCTTCGTGTCAATCACTTGGCTGATTTCTGTTTTTGTCGGCTCAATAGTCGGCGCTTCTGTGCTGACGATCACTTCTTCTCCGTGCGCCTCAACTTTTAAGGTGATATTAACCGTTGCTGTCTGGCCGACGCTCAGTATGGTCCCCGTCTGCGTGTACTTCGAGAAGCCTTTAAACTCGGCCTTGAGTTCATAGCGCCCGGGAGGGAGATTGGGTATGGCGTAATAGCCGGATTGGTCAGAGGTAGCGCTGTACATGGTATTCCTATCCATTTCGCGCAGGCTAATGGTGGCGCCGCTCACGGTACCGCCGCTTTCGTCAAGCACGGTTCCGTTTAGCGACGCTACGCTGGTTTGCGACCACGTTGGATCTGCATAACTAAACAGAATCGCAATCGCTAAAATAGCAAACAGCCCAGTGCGTTTCCTCATCGCTCACCCCTTTTACTTGCTCCGCCTAGCTGGAGCAAACCCCTGCTTCGTGTTGGTATTCCCAGCCAAATTTGAAGCAGGTCTAACGCCTGTGCCGCAGTTTGTCAAGCACTTTAATCGTCCGGTTGTGCGAATATCGGTCGCATCCATAATTCGATTTTATAACCTGAATAAATAAGCCACTGGCAGCCATGGGGAAATCTGGACCGCTAGTAACTCTTCGTTCGCCCTTCTTCCAATCTTCGGCTACCGCCGGTTCAATGCACACTCCTGTCTCGGCTGACCCAAAAGGGCCTGCGGAGCGTCTTTTTATCAGTCTTCCCAGCCGCAGTCTTCGGGATCGCGTCAGTAAATGCCACGGACTTGGGCGCCTTCACGCCCCCGAGTTTCTCTTTGCAGTGCGCGATGACGGCCTCCTCACTTAGCGATTCCCCTGCATGCAGCACCACAATTGCCTTTACCGCCTCGCCCCATTTCTCGTCCGGCACGCCGATGACCGCGCACTCGTGAACTTGCGGAAGCGCCATCACGCCGGCTTCTACTTCCGCGCAGTACACATTGAAGCCTCCGGTAATGATCATGTCTTTCTTTCGGTCCACGATGTAGAAGTAGCCGTCTTCGTCCCGGTAGCCGATGTCGCCGGTGTGATGCCATCCATGGGTGCGAATTTCCGCGGTAGCGTCCGGCAGTTTGTAATAGCCACGCGTCACCAAAGAGCCGCGCGCGACAATTTCGCCGGGTGTGTTAGCAGGCAGAAGACGCCCTTCTTCATCCATTATCGCGAGCGTTACAGCGGACGTCGGCTTGCCGCAACTTCGCAGCCGCTCGATATGGTCTCCGCCGGCGGCCGCGGCAACAGTTTTCTGATCTAGCCAGGTCAGCAGCATCGGCGCTTCCGTCTGGCCGTAGCTTTGGCACATGCATGGTCCAAACACTTCGACGGCTTTCTTGAACTTGTCTGGAGAAACCGGCGAAGCCACGATTAAGAAAACGCGCAAGCTCGAANNGGCAAGAACATGTGCGTGACGCGGTATCGTTCGATGTTCCTCAAAACTTCAAGCGCGTCGAATGCCGGCATGACCACATTGGTAGCGCCCAGCGAGGTCATCACGAAGGCCACCACGCCCGCCGCGTGTGAAAGCGGTGCGCTCGTCAGGCAGACCCGGTCAGTCGTGTCGCCCGCCCAGTATTGGCCGGCCATTTCCGTCATGGTTCCCCACGCGAGATCCGTAACCATCACTCCCTTGGCCGCTCCCGTTGTTCCACCGGTGGGAACCAGGCCCATCAGACGTTCTGGATTTCCGTATGGATCTCCCCAGTCGATCTCCGCTACGTTCGCTTCATCTTGCATAAATTTGTCTAGCGACGGATTCGGGCCATCCTCCGCGTCGATGCAGATCCAATGTCGCAGCGTCGGAACGCGCGCTTTGAGGTCTTCAATTCGATCGCGGTAGCTGCTGTGATAAAAAAGCCAGGAAACTTCTGCGTAAACCATGTATTCGGCATTGGCTTCTGGAGCATTCCGAGAGTTGATCGGAACCCATACCGCGCCTGCGCGCAGAACCCCCAACATACAAAACAAGACACGCGCGTCATTTGGCGAATAAATCGCGGCGCGTTCTTCGCCGCTCAATCCATTCGCTCTCATCGCGCGCGCGATTCGGCGCGTGACCTCCCGCATCTCCTGATATGTATAACGGCTCTCACCGTCGATGATCGCAGTCCGCCCCGGGCACGCGTCTGCGCCTTTATCGAAATANNTTGCCTTTACGAATCCGTGGCTTTCGAGCGCCCCGAGAAGCTCGCGATGTCCAAATGCAGACGTGGGCGAAGCGAAACCGACCTTCCGCGGCGCAGCATGGATCAGATGGTGCGCGGCAAACGCTTGCAAGAGCCCAGTCTGCCGATAAGCGCAGGTCCCAAACATCACGCACTTGGCGAAAGATGTCGTTCCGCGCCCGACGACCACATCGATCGTTCGGTGCTCTCGAGTGTTTTCCCGCGGCGGGGTTCCAGCTTGCACAGAGTTAGCCATTTCTGAGAGCTTTCGCTCCTGCTCTTCTTTGGGCAAAGGCCGAATCTCTTTCTCGTAATGTATTTCTGTGGCCAGGACATTTTCCATGAGCTGTCGATCCAGTATCCCGCCCATCGACCGCACGTTCGCTACTTGCGGATGATCCTTGTACCAAACCGGGTGCGGGAAACCTCCCCACGCCAGCGCCAGTTGCGTTTCCACTGAACTCGGCAAAATCGCCTCATGCCCCCGTGCGCGCACCCAAGGCTTATAGCGATGCTGTTCCAGGTAACAAGCCTCCGTTTGTATCACGGCAAAAATCGTTTGCGTGGAACCGAACGTCGGCGCACCCTTGAACATTGACAAAGTCTCGAGTGTGTCGATGCCCCTAGTCTCGAGGCACATTTGAGCCGCAATATCGCTCGTGGCTGACATATATGCCGTCGCTGGAGCGGCCAGCAGCCCCGCGCGCGCGAACTTCTCGCTCCACTTCTCGGAAACTTCTCTTAACCACGCTTGTTCCCCGCTGATGTCAATGTAATGGCATCCCGCACCGAGGCAGGCCTCGATCACGCGAGGCCCATTGTAAAGAAATGGACCGACGGTGTTGCACACCACTTTGGCGCCTGCGAACAATTTCTCCAACTCCGCGGGCGAATTGCCGGCTTCAGCGATCTCGTAATCCGCGGTTTCAATACCGGGCACGTGACTCAGCACTTGCTCGATCTTGCCTCGATTGCGGCCAGCCGCCAGAAACGGAACGTTGTATTCTCGAAGGAATTCCGCGACCAGGCGTCCTGAAAAGCCGCTTGCTCCGTACAGAATTACGGGTTTCTTGTTGGCCATCGTATTCCTCGCTTCGGTGAGCGCTTTTGCAGAAGGTTCCCGGCAGATTTCACCGGCCCTTCCGACCTCGTAAACTCGGCATACTATGCTAAAGTCGCTTTTTGGCTAGTAGGAACCTTCCAGAAACCTGGTATCGGGAGCCCCACCATGCAAGACAAATCCTATTGCGCGGTAGAAATCACAGCTGACATCATCGGCGGAAAATGGAAACCGATGATTCTCTTTTACCTTCAAGATCAGACCCGCAGGTTCGGCGAGATTCACAGGTTGATACCCAGAGTCACGAAGAAGATGCTCACTCAACGGCTCCGCGAACTGGAAACCGGAGGAATCGTTCACCGCAAAGTGTTTGCACAAGTTCCGCCTCGCGTGGAGTACTCACTCACGAGACATGGTCAAAGTTTACGGCCGATTCTGGAATTGATGTCGAAGTGGGGAGACCGGCATCGCTCGCGCTACGGTGGCGCTCAGTAACTGGTTTCTACTGAGCGTGGATCAATGCAAGCAACAATCAGTTCAACAGCATGGAAAGTTCCTGCGCTGCAGCGCGAAGTTGCGGGAGGAATTTAGTCTGCAGCTCCTGGATGGAGAGGCGATGTGCGTGCGCCCCAACGTTCAGTGCCGCCACTACTTTTCCGCTTGGATTCTGGATGGGAACCGCCATGGAACGCAGACCAACTTCAAGTTCCTGATCGACGAGCGAGTAGCCGTTGCGCAGGACGAGGCGCAGCGCCTGCCTCAATTTCTCCACGCTCACAATCGTTCGGTTCGTGTGGCGGGTGAGCCGAACGCGTTCAAAAAAAGACTCCAACTCGGCAGGCGGCAGGTTGGCCAGTAACACGCGGCCCATGGAGGTGCAAAACGCAGGCAATCGGCTGCCCACTCCCAGGTCAATGGACATGATGCGGGTCACGTTTGCGCGCGCTACATAGATGATATCGAGGTCTTCGAGAGTCGCGATAGAACAGGATTCGTGCAACACCCGGCTGATATGTTCCAAAACGGGCTGGGCGGATGCCGCGAGTGGCATCGAGGAAATGTAGGAGTGGCCGAGTGCCAAGATACGAGGCTGAAGAAAAAAGTGATGGCTGTCGTCGGAGCCGGCAAAACCGAGTTTTGTAAGCGTGTAAAGACACCGGCGCACTGCTGCTCGAGAAAAACCCGTTTTGGTGCTCACTTGCGAGATGGTAAGCTGTCGTTTCTGCGTCGAGAAAGCCTGTATCACCGCCAAGCCGCGCGCCAAAGAGGTCATGAAGTTTGGATCCCCCGTGCAGTCATCGAAGGGCGTCGATGGCGTCAACAGTTCGGGAGCTGGTCTTCGAGCAGACGATACACCTCGTGATTGTTTCTCGGCACCTGTGCGAGGATTGGCAGGGGACATGGTTTCTCCGCTCGGGAGTCGGGAAGGATACCCTACTCGGCCGATATGCGCACGGAATTTCGATAATCGGTCTTGACAAAATATCCCTCCCTTGCATTAATTCGTCTTAACTTCTGCGTTTTCGCCTGTGCATTAAAAGCGGTGCGGAGACCACCCTGCTTTTGTAACATCGCAGGATGACTCGGGTTCGGTGACTCGTCAGTTGCAAGGAGGAAGTGGCGTGGCCAAGACTGTTACATACCGGAGGCCAAATCCGGACACGCAGCCCCCTTATCTGCATCCGGCGTATGTCTCCTCTCTCAAGCGCGCGCCCTCAAAATCTCTGGTTTACTTGCCTCACACGCTCTCGGAAGTCACCGGGCCAACCTTCGCGAACGAGCCGATGGATGTGAAAGCTTGCGACCTCACCCGCCAGCATTCCGGCGAACCGCTCGGCGAACGTATCATTGTCAGCGGCCGCGTACTGGATGAAGAAGGAAGGCCGCTGCGGCACTCACTCATCGAGGTCTGGCAGGCTAACGCCGCCGGCCGGTATTTGCATAAGCGCGACCAGCACGATGCTCCTCTGGATCCGAACTTCACCGGATGCGGACACACTCTCACAGACGCGGAGGGGCGCTATCGATTCGTGACCATCCGCCCCGGAGCGTATCCCTGGGGAAATCATCACAACGCCTGGCGCCCCGCACATATCCACTTTTCGCTTTTCGGTGCAGCATTCGCATCTCGCTTGGTCACGCAAATGTATTTTCCAGGCGATCCGCTTTTGCCCTTCGATCCCATCTTCAATTGCACCGCGGATGAAAGCGCCCGCAAGCGGCTGATCTCGCTCTTTGACTGGGAGACCACAATTCCATCGCAAGCGCTAGGCTTCAAATTTGACATTGTATTGGCCGGGCGCGACGCCACGCCCATGGAGACTTAAAATGAGCCGGCAAGCTACCACATCGCAAACCGTCGGCCCGTTCTTCTCCATCGGTATGGGCACGGCCATTCACGATAACTTGGTAAGCGCCGGCACATCCGGAGAGCGCGTGACTATTGAAGGCCATCTGCTCGACGGCGACGGAATATCGGTACCCGACGCGATCCTTGAAATCTGGCAGGCGAACTCGCATGGGAAGTACGCGCATCCTGAAGATCAACAGGACAAGCCGGTGGATCCAAGCTTTTCAGGCTACGGGCGCATCCCGACCGATGACCAGGGAAAGTTTCGCTTCACCACGATCAAGCCGGGACCGGTGCCGGATCTGGATGGAAAGTTTCAGGCTCCCCACATTGTCGCCTCGGTGTTCGCGCGTGGATTGTTGCGGCGCTTAGTGACGCGGATTTATTTCCCTGATGAGCCGGCGAACGCGACAGACTTTGTGCTGAATTTGGTGGAAGCATCGCGGCGCGAGACGTTAATTGCCAAAAAGATCGCGGGCGTGAGCGGCAAGCTCGAATGGAATGTCATCCTGCAGGGACCAAACGAGACCGTTTTTTTCGATTGTGGACTTTGACGCTCTCAGAGCGTGCTTTCCATTCTTTTTAGTTCCAAACACGCTTGGCAGTTTCAACCACCAGCCGCAGCTTGGCCCATTGTTCGTCCTCGGTTAACAGATTTCCTTCCATGGTAGAGGCGAACCCGCACTGCGGGCTAAGTGCGAGGTTGTCGATCGGAAAATACCGCCCAGCCTGCTCGATTCTCCGGACCAGATCGTCGCCATTCTCGAGCTGCGGTAGTTTCGAGCTAACCAGCCCAAGCACGACCGTCTTGTCTTTGGGAATGAAACGCAGAGGTTCAAACGTTCCGGAGCGTTCATCATCATATTCCAGGAGGAAGCGATCCGCGGCCATGGTGGTGAACAGCTTTTCAGCGATCGCGTCGTATCCGCCTTCGGCGTACCAGTGGCTGCGATTGTTTCCACGGCAAAGGTGCACCGCCAGCGTAACTCCAGGGCGCCGCGCTGCTTCAAAACAAGCATTGTCGGCGCTGATGGAATCGTCGAGCAGCGCGTCCGGATCAATTTTCATCTCCGCGCGGATCCATTCGCGCCATTTCGGGTCGAGGTAATAGCTGTAGCGCGGTGCGTCGATCTGAATATATTTCACGCCCTCGGCGGCGAGCCTTGCAAGCTCCGTTTTCATGATGCCAACGATATCCCACAACAGCGCGGAATGATTTTCGTACACTTTGTCGGTGACGCCGCGCTTGAAGGAGATAGCTGGGAACTGCGTAGCGCTGGGCAGTGTCATTTTAATCGCACCGGGGCTATTCGCTTTCAGGAACGAGAGTTCATGTCCGGTGAGCGGGCGCACCTGGCGCAGTTTAGAAATCACGATACCGGTTACGCTGCTTTCGCGAGCGCTTTTGGCTTCGCCAACTCTCCAGGAGCGCGCCACAGCATCGCCCATGTCGAAACCTTCGACCGCATCGGTGAAATCACTCATAAAATTTTGACGGCGCAGTTCACCGTCGGTGAATATCTTGAGGCCCAATTCCTTCTGCTTGGCGAGAACGCGGAGGATTTCGCGATCCTCGATCTCACGGAGGCGCTGAGGATTTTCCGCCGCATTTCGCCGAGCCTCCAGAAGCTCTTGCGGACGCAGAAAACTCCCTACCTGATCGGCTCGATATTCTGTGGACATTCGTTGGCCTTCCCCGGAGTTCCGTTTTACGAGTTGATGAGCGTAGCGACTGTGGAGCGCAGTGTCAAATAGGCCGGCGCGGGGGACACAGAAAGCGTCCAGGAGGTGCCGGATTGTCGATGGA
Source organism: Acidobacteriota bacterium (assembly GCA_003153585.1). Lineage (GTDB taxonomy): Bacteria > Acidobacteriota > Terriglobia > Acidiferrales > UBA7541 > Palsa-295. The sequence goes on from PLZZ01000164.1 coordinate 13,265, forward strand.
CTTGCACTTATGGCAAGATGCGCTTGCATCTCGTGGTATGGAACACGAACCACTGCAAGGAGCGCTGCGATGTTTCTGCGAGACGCCTGGTACGCAATCGCCTGGGATCACGAAATCAAGCATGCGCCGTTTGGGCGCACAGTTTGCGGCGAGCCCATCGTGCTCTATCGCCAAACCAATGGAGCGCTCTCTGCTTTTGAAGACTGCTGCCCACACCGCCTGCTCCCGCTCTCCAGGGGATATCTGAAAGGCGACCACCTGGTCTGCAAGTATCACGGCCTGGAATTCGACGAGTGCGGCCAATGTGTTTGGATGCCCGGCCAGCAAGGGATTCACAAGGAAGCCAAGATGCGGATTTATCCCGTAGCAGAACGCCATCGCTTCGTCTGGGTGTGGATCGGCGATCCCGCGCTGGCGGACGAAAAAAAGATTCCCGATCTACGCTGGTGCTCCGATCCCAAATGGATTTTCGAAGGAAGCACCTATCACGTGAAATGCAATTACCAGCTTTTGGTCGACAACTTAATGGACTTGTCGCACGAAACCTACGTTCACCCGTCAAGCATCGGGCAGCACGAGATTGTGGAAGCGCCGATCAAGGTTGAATCGGACGACACTTCTGTGACCGTGACGCGATGGATGTACAACATCGATCCGCCGCCTTTCTGGGCCGCAAATCTGAAATCGCAGGAAAAATGCGACCGCTGGCAGATTTGCCGATTTTCGTTGCCCTCGAATGTGATGATCGACGTAGGCGTTGCGCTGGCTGGAACCGGCGCGGCGCAGGGAGATCGCTCGCACGGCGTGACGGGAATCGTGGTAAATCTGATGACGCCGGAAACGGAAACCTCCACCTGGTATCACTGGGGCATGGCACGCGATTTTCAGACTGGCGATCGCGGCCTTACCATGCGCATCCGCGACGGACAAGCAGCAGTATTCACTGAGGACTTGGAAATTTTGAACTCGCAGCAGGAAAACATCCTTCGCCGAACCGACCGCGATCTGCTCAATCTGAAGATTGACGCCGGCGGCGTAAATGCGCGTCGAATTATCGAGTACGAGCTTTCGCGGCAAGGATGAGGCATTTGATATAAGTAGCGCCGGCGTCTCGCTGGCTCTTTTCTTCCACGCCGCCGAGATTTCTGATTTGCGCGCGTTTCCTCCGAGGGGTCAAGTGCCACTCTTCTAAAGAAGTGAATCGGCGATTTACACCCAGAGTTTTTCGTTTATCTTTAGGCCATGCTCGCGACAATACGAGACGTAATGGTTGATGAACCAGAAAACGTCCAACGTATCGAGCAAATTGTCTTGATCGTCGTAGAACTCAAGAGAAGCGTTTAGGTAAAAGAACGTCTTCATCCCATTCGGATCGTCGGAAACGAGTGTGTGAATCGCTCCGGGATTCTCGCGGACGTAGCTTCCCGGCCTCGCCACCCAATCGTATTCGAGGTAGCGCCAACTGCCTTCCAGCGTGCAAGCGAAAACAGGGCCGCGATGCCGATGGCGCCCGAGCTTCCCTCCTTTTTTTACCCATAGAATGTTGGCAAACGCTCCGTTACGCACATCAAAAGCCAAATGGCGAATGTAAACGTTTTCCATGAACGGTACGTACGGCGATTCTTCCTCGCTCCCGCCGATGTGCACGTCAGGACGGCCAAATTCGAGGGTTATTGCTTCAAGACTGCTGGTTGCATCTATCTTCGGCATGTTGGCCTCCGCTTGATATGCGCCAATGGATTAACGCAGTGCGGCACGAATGTCAATTCAGCAATTGTCGATGGCTTATTTCGCTGCGCTGTGCGAGGTTTCTGTTTTCGTTTCGTTAGCTCGCGCAATCACATAAGCGCGGATAGATTCTGCGTCTCGCCGTGATATTTCCTTCGCGAAAGAGACCATGCCGTTTGGCTGGAGCAAACCATTCAAGACGATCTCGAACCATTGATCGTTCGCGAGCGCGCTCGAATATCGGAGGTCGGGAAGGACCCCGCCACTGACGGCGACATCGCCATGGCAGCCGGAACAAAATCGCTGGTAAAGAAGCTTGCCATTTTCGATAGTCGCCGCATTTGCCGTCGATTTGGGAGGATTTAGAACCGGCATCTCGATTTCTTGCACGGGTGGCAGACTCGCGTTGCCACCTAACTTGAAAGCAAGCATGCGCCCGATGTTTGGCCGTCTCCCAGCCTTCAAAGCGATCTCGCCCGTGGCCAACGCAAAGACTCCGCCCCAACCGGAAAGCACCGCGACATATTGCTCGCCCTTCACTTCGTAGGACACAGGGCCCGCCATTACGCTGGTCTGAACCGCCGTCGACCATACTTTTTCGCCAGTGTCTGCGCGATACGCTTCAAAATGCCCATCCGCAGTTCCCTCGAAAACAAGATTGCCTGCGGTCGAAAGCGCACCGCCATTCCAGGGCACTGGGCGTTGCACACTCCAAACTTGTTTCTGCTGAATTGGGTCCCAGGCGACCAATCGCCCGGTTATGTTTTTGAGAATGGCCGTTTTGACTTTTGGATCCTGAGGCATGCCCGCCGCCGCGAAGTCGATACCGTCATTCGTCGCGAGGGATTTCCATTCGAACCGTGCATCGGACTTGTAAAGAAAACCCGCTTCCTGGATCGGGATGTAAACCAGTCCCGTGAGTGGGCTGTAGGACATAGGCTGCCAGCTGTGCGCGCCCAGCGGTCCCGGAACAACAGGCGTGGGATTCTGTCCCCTGGAATAACGCGCACTCGCGTTTTCCACCGGACGCCCAGTCTTTATGTCAATCGCGCTTGCCCAGTTGACGAATGTGTACGGCTTCGCGGAAATGAGCGCGCCTGTGGACCGATCGAGGACGTAGAAAAATCCGTTCTTCGGAGCGTGGAACAGGACTTTGCGCGCCTGCCCGTTGATCGGAATATCGGCGAGGACTATCTGTTCGTCGGAATCATAATCCCAGTCATCGGCAGGATCTTCTTGGTAATGCCACACGTATTCCCCGGTGTCCGGCTTCAGCGCAACGATTGAGCAAGTCAGCAGGCCGTCTTCGCGCTTCGGATTCCGGTACTTTTCGTTCCACGGCCCACCGTTGCCGGTCCCGATGTAGAGCAGATCGAGTTCTGGGTCATAGACAATGGCGTCCCAAACTGTTCCGCCCCCGCCGTGCTTCCACCAATCTCCGCTCCACGTCTTTGCAGCCTGTTCAAGGATTGGGCTCTCAAAAGGTTTTGAAGGATCGCCCGGCACGGTGTAAAAACGCCAAGCCAGATTGCCCGTTTCGGCACTATACGCGGAGACGTACCCGCGGGCTCCCATCTCCGCACCGCCGTTCCCGATGATCACATTTCCCTTCACGACTCTCGGCGCGCCAGTGATCGTGTACCGCCATTTAGGGTCGATGGTCAGGGTCTCCCAAACTTTATTTCCTGTTGCGGCATCGAGTGCGATCAGCCGGCCGTCGAGTGTTCCGACAAAGATTTTTCCGCGCCACGCCGCCACTCCACGATTGACCACATCGCAGCACGCGTTCACACCCCATTCCGGAGGAACTTTCGGATCGTAGCTCCACAGCAATGAGCCCGTCGCGGCATCGAGCGCGAAAACTTTGCTCCAAGCCGAAGTAAAATACATAATTCCGTCAACAACTAGAGGAGTCGCTTCCTGGCCTCGTCGCGTATCGAGATCGTAATGCCAGGCGAGTCCCAATCGTGCGACGTTGTGGCCGTTGATGTCTTTCAAGGGGCTGAAGCGCTGTTCGCTATATGTGCGCCCGTAGCTCATCCAGTTCCCAGGCTCTCGATCGGCATTCGTTATTCGTGCGCCGTCGATGTCTGCGGCTTTCGCGCCGTTCGCTGCCCGCGATTCAGCGGGCTTGCGGGAACTGCGACTACACCCGGAAATCACCGCCAGCGCGAAAAAAATTGTCACAATGGAGGAAATGCGGAAGGTAGTGTAAGTTCGTCCCATGCAATTCATGTCAGTTGTATCGCAGTCGCGGCAAACTTCTGTTCCGGAAAGAACGGGAGAGTGTACACCAACATCGGGCACCACAGCTCCGTACGCCCCGACCACACTTCTGGAACCGGAAAAAGCCGACGTGGACGGATGGTTTGGGAATTAAACCCTATCAAACTGGGAAACGTAATGAATACAACTGCAGGACTCAAAATCGAAAACCTCGTCGCCATCGACACTCACGTTCACATCGAGTCAGATGGCGGCCACGAAGTGAACG
>PLZZ01000089.1 GCA_003153585.1 Acidobacteriota bacterium
AAGTTTTACGAGGCGGTACACAACACGCCTGTCGATAACGAAGAGCTCTACGCCGCACAAGAGGAGCCGCAGAAGCCACTTGAAGTAAAGCCGATTGAAATTACTCCGCTGGAACCGCTAGAGACGCCTGTGGACGATTCAGACAAGGGGCCTGGGCTCTTCTGAACTAAACCATGCACCGCGGCGTCTCTTATACAGCATTCGAAAGCTGATTTGCCGGAGGCAACTGATGAGAGTTTCATATTGGCTCGGAGCGTGCGCTGCGCTCCTGATATTTGCGGCACCAGCGGCTAAGGCGCAGGACAAGCCTGCCACCGAACCACCCGCTCCCGAAGCGATCGAGCAGCCTGCAAAGCTTCAAATTGTCCTAACTGAGTATGACGGAACCAAGAAGATCAGCAGCATGCCTTACTCGATTCCTTTCATATTGTCCCGTGCAGCCTTGACGTCGTCTTTGCGCATGGGCGTTCGTGTTCCGGTCAACTCAACAACTTCGAAGACAGGAGAAAGTTCACTGACGTATGTCGACGTGGGTACGAACATCGACGTCAGCGATATCGACTATCGCATAAATCAGAGTCATCTCCTTTCAACGCCCGGTAGATTCAGCGTACAGCTGAAGATCGACCGGTCCTCCTTGTATGTGCCGTCCAGAGATAAAGACGGTCATATAGACGGGGGCAAAGATTGGACCGCGGGCGACCCGCCTCCTGGTAACGAGCCGATGATCCGGCAATTCCGCGGGGACGTGACGCTGCTCCTTCGCGATGGCCAGGAAGCAGAAGCTACAGTAGCAACGGATCCGCTGACGGGACGTGTTCTAAAAGTTGAGGCTGTTCTTAACATATTGAAATAAGGGCGATCACGCGATGGGGCGATGCAAGCGCCTTTCCTGGACAAACTGCGTGGCCGCGATTTGGCGAAGCGGGGCGAAAAACCGGGCTAGTGCTTTGCAAGAATTGCGTGGAGGGCGGGCTCGAGATTCTCATATCGAAAAGCGTACTCGGCGGCAGGCGAGCGTTCTGCGTGAACTCGCTGGCTGGATAAAAGAAGCGCATCGGCCATTTCGCCTAAAGCGAGCCGCAATGCGAATGCCGGCGCGGGAAAAATTGCCGGCCGATGAAGAACGCTCGCAAGCACGCGCGTAAATTCCGAATTTTGCACCGGGCTTGGGGCCACCACGTTCACCGGCCCGCTGGCTTGATCGTTTGAGAGCGCGCTGCGCAGAATCCCGACTACATCATCAAGCGCCACCCAGGACATCCACTGTTTCCCCGTTCCCAGCCGTCCGCCCAATCCCAATTTGAATGGAGTAAGCATTTGCGTTAGCGCTCCGCCTTTTGCGGAAAGAATGATGCCGAAGCGTGTTAATACGGTGCGGATGCCGCTTGCTTGTGCGCGGATGGCTTCCGCTTCCCAGTCGCGGCAGAGCTCCGCCAGGAAATCGCTTCCTGACGCGCTGGGCTCGTCGAGAGCTTCATCGCCGCGATTGCCGTAATACCCGATTGCGGAGGCAGAAACGAATACGCGCGGCTTCCGCTCGAGGCGCGCGAGAGTGTCCACCAGAAAGCGCGTAGAATCCACTCGGCTGGTACGAAGAATTTTTTTCCGCTCGGGTGTCCATCTGCCACCGCCAATGCTGGCCCCGTTGAGGTTTACGACCGCGTCGGCGGCTTCCATCGCATTCGTGTTGATAAATCCGCTGGCTGGGTCCCAACGCATGTCGCCTGCTGAGGCTGCGCCTCCGGGCCGAACTAAATGAGACACCGCGTGCCCATCGCTTCGCAACGATTCCGTCAGCGCCGTCCCGACGAGTCCCGATCCACCGGAAATCAGAACTTTCATGAAATTCCCTCCGTGCCGATCGCGAATTCCAGGCACTCAGTTACGCCGAACGGGATGTAACGGCCCGAGGAATCTCTCGATCGTTTATTCCAAGTGGCGCGTAGCATTTGGTGTTTTTCAATAAGTCGGGAATATAGCGCTGGATGCGGCGTCCCGCACCTTCTTCGTCGATTGCGAATCTTAGCGCAATTTGGAGGCTTAGGCCGGCAAATGTGAAAGTTTGCGCCGCATGGCTCGTTTCACCCGCTACCATCCGGGACTCTCGCATCGCTTTGAAGCCTTCTGCGCGATAGAATGAATTCCTGATGCGCGTGCGAGTGCTTTTTTTTGGGCAACTTAAAGAAATCGTAGGTGCGGCAGAGGACGATGCCGACCTCTCCGAAGGCGCTCGCGTGGAAGATCTTTTCGAGCGTTACGCGCGGCGGTTTCCGAGGCTCGCTGAATTTCGAAGTTCGATCGCAGCTTCAGTAAATCAGGAATACGCCGAATGGCGAGCTCCGCTTGTGGATGGCAACGAAGTGGCGTTTCTGCCGCCGGTCAGCGGCGGCCGGCAAACAACCGTTACCGATGACGTATTTCAGCTCGTGCACCAGCCAATCCAGGTGCGCGAGCTTCTCGAGAATTTGAAAGGTCCGGAAGACGGCGCCGTCGTGGTTTTTGATGGTTTCGTGCGCAACAATTCTAAGGGAAGGCGCGCGCTTTACCTCGAGTACGAGGCCTACGAGCCGATGGCGCTGGCCAAAATGCGCGAGATTGGCGCGCAGCTCCGCGCAAAATTTCCAGTTCATCGCCTGGCCATCGTTCACCGTCTGGGTCGTCTCGAGGTTGGCGAAACCAGTGTATGGATTGCCGTAAGCTCGGCGCACCGAGCCGCTGCGTTTGACGCATGCCGCTACGCCATCGACACGCTGAAGCGGGCGGTGCCGATCTGGAAAAAGGAGTTTTTTGCGGACGGCGCGGTTTGGGCCGAAGGCGAGAAAGCCTCTCAGGAAGCCAATTCCCGGCCGGACGAATCTAATCTTCAGACAAACAAATGAAGAAAACCCTTCGCGCAGTTGGATTCAGCGTCGTCAGTATGTCCGCTGGATTTCTAGCATGTGCCGGCTTGGGAGCGGCTCTGCGCGCGCAACAACCGAAGCAGTCCGGCGTAATCCGCGTGCAGACGAATCTCGTGAATATTCTTGCGAGCGTAATCGACGCCGAGGGCCGGCCGATTCCCGATCTAACCCAAGATGTGTTCGCAATTTCTGAAGAGGGCGTACCGCAAAAAATTGAGCGCTTCGAAGCCGAAACCAATCGCCCGCTGGATCTTGCTTTGATGGTTGATTCGAGCATGAGCACGTATAAGGACATGAAGTTTGAAGCGGAAGCTGCTGCTCACTTCGTCCGGCAAGTGGTGCGGCCCGGGGACACGCTGAGTGTTTTTGAATTTGATGAAAAGGTCACGCAGCTTTCGGACTTTTCCGCCGATGTGCCGAAACTTCAGGAAGCAGTCCGCCGGATCAGCTCAGGCTCGGGAACTTCCATCTACGATGCGATTGTGCTGGGCTCGAATTCGCTGCGGCGGCGTCCGGGAGACAGGCGGCGGGCAATCGTTATGGTGACGGATGCCGGGGAAACGACAAGCGTTTCGAAGTTTGAAGACGCGCGGCGAGCCGCGATTGCGTCGGAGGCTCTGCTTTATTCCATCGTGATCCGCCCGGCGAACGAAAGCGGGCGAAATACGGCCGGCGAGCACGCGTTAATTACGATTACCGATAGCACCGGCGGGGCCATGTTCATGGTGGACGAAATGGAGCAGCTCGACGCAACTTTTGACCGCATCGACCGCGAATTGCGGACGCAATATTTGCTGGGATACTATCCGACTCCCGTGCCGCCGCCGGGAAGCCATCGTCACGTCACGCTGCAGGTGAAGTCGGGAGATACGGTGCGTTACCGCAAAGAATATTTCACTGCCGCGGCGCCGCGATAGCAACTGTCAGCGCGCGCAAGCTGTCGCGCTCAACATCATGAACCGATACCTTCAGACTGCCATAGAAGCTGCCCGCGAGGCGGGGGCCATTATTCTGTCTGGGCACGCCAGCCCAAAGAAAATCACCTATAAGGGCGACGTGGACCTGGTCACCGAAACCGACCGTCGCTCTGAAGCGGCGATTGTGGCTCGGCTGCGGCGTGATGTTCCGGAGCATGCGATCGTCGCGGAAGAAGGTTCCGGCAAGGATAGTGCTCCGTCGCCGTTCGTCTGGCATGTGGACCCGCTCGATGGCACCACGAATTTCGCGCACGGCTATCCGTGCTTTGCGGCTTCGATTGGCTTGTTGGAAAACGGCAAACCGATTGCGGGCGTAGTGTTCAATCCGGTCGCCAACGAAATGTTTTACGCTTCGCGCGGCGAGGGCGCATACCTCAATCAAAAACCGATCCATGTTTCCACTGTAGAACGATTGGGCGAGAGTCTGGTATCCACCGGATTTCCCACGCATAAGCGCACCGACAATTTAAACATTCATTACTACTGGGAATTTACGCTGCGTTCGCATGGAGTGCGGCGCGATGGCGCTGCTTCGCTCGATCTGTGTTCGGTGGCCTGCGGCCGGTTCGAGGCTTTCTGGGAGTTCGGCCTGAAGTCGTGGGATACCGCAGCCGGTATGCTCATCGTCACGGAAGCGGGCGGAAACGTTACCGATCTTTCCGGGGCCCCGTACAATCCCGGCGGCGCTTCCATTCTAGTGTCGAACGGCCTTGTCCACGACGAAGTGCAGCGTGTCGCCGCGGAAATCGCTGCTCGCCCTCCCAAGTTCTGATCACATCCTGCACAGTAAAGCGTGCGCTCAGACTCATTGACGTGTGTTGCGCTCGATGCTAGGTTGGCCGCCTACTCCTTCTACATGCGAGTTGTTGACCTCATCCGCAAAAAGCGCGACGGCGNNTGGCTGATGGCTGTGGTTTGGCGCGGGATGAGCAGCGCAGAGCTTGCCGCGCTGACGGAAGCGATGCTTCATTCCGGCGTGGTGCTCGATTGGCCGGATTTGCCCGCAGCGAAAGTAGATAAACATTCCACTGGTGGCGTCGGTGACAAAACATCGCTCGTGATTGCGCCCGTCGTGGCGGCTGCCGGACTTTACGTTCCCATGATCAGTGGACGAGGACTGGGGCACACCGGTGGAACGCTGGACAAACTGGAATCGATCCCAGGCTTCAACGTCAACTTGGGTCTCCCAGAATTTCGGCGAGTACTGGAGAAGTGCCATTGCGCTCTGATTGGTCAAACGCCGGAAATCGCGCCCGCGGATAAAAAACTTTACGCCCTGCGCGACGTCACCGCCACGGTGGAAAGTCCCTACCTGATTTGCGCGTCGATCATGAGCAAGAAAATGGCGGAGGGAATTGACGCGCTGGTTTTGGATGTGAAGACGGGCGACGGCGCGTTCATGAAGAAGCAGTCGGATGCCGAATATCTGGCGGGATTAATGGTGGAGACGGGAACGCGCATGGGGAAGAAGATCGTCGCGCTAATCACCGATATGGAGCAGCCGCTGGGCCGCAAAGTGGGCAACGCGCTGGAAGTGGAGGAATGCATCGAGATTCTGCATGGCGAGGGACCTAAAGATCTTCGCGAACTCTGCGACGAGCTTTCGGCTTGGATGTTTTTCCTGGGGCAGCGAACCAAGACGGTGGACGAAGGACGGAAGCTCGCGGCGGAAATGATTACATCGGGGCGCGCACGTGATACATTCCGCGAGATCATCCGCCTGCAGGGAGGCGATGCGGGTGTCGTGGACGATCCGGCGCGGTTGCCGCACGCGAAACATACCGCGCGGATAACCGCTCGGCAGTCCGGTTACGTGACCGCAATTCGCTCCGAGCAGGTGGGAATTGCCGGCATGACACTGGGTAGCGGACGCGAAAAGAAGGAAGACTCTATAGATCCCGGCGTGGGAATCGTGTTCGAAAAGAAGATTGGCGATAAGGTTGAGGCCGGCGCGAATCTTTGCACCGTTCACTACAACCTGGATTCTCGGCTGCCGCACGCGGTGGAGTTGTTGTCGCGAAGTTTTGAAATTGGCGAGCAGCAGCCGCCAAATTCGCCGTTGGTGCGAAAAATTATTGGTGCAACAGAAACCGAGTAAGCTGGCGCGGCACAAAAAAGGAGCTTGCGTCGAATGCACCGATTCGTGGGCATTCTGGGAATGATTACCATGATGAGCCTGGCGTTTCTGTTTTCCACCAATCGCCGGGCTATCCGTTACAAGACCGTCGCCTGGGGCTTGGGTCTGCAGATCGTATTCGCGTTTCTGGTGATGCGCTGGGAATACGGCCGCTTGCTGTTTCAGAAAGCCGGCGCCGCCGTGAACTGGGTGCTCGATTTCGCGTTTTTCGGCTCGCAATTTGTTTTTGGCGACCTCGGCAAGAAGGGCTCGCCGATGGGCTTTTTCTTCGCGTTTCAAGTCCTGCCCACGATTATTTTTATCGCCGCGGTTTTCGCGCTGCTCTATTACTACGGCGTGATGCAATTCATCATCAAGCAAGCTGCGCGCGTGATGACGCGGCTGATGGCCGCCAGCGGCGCGGAATCCCTCAACGTCGCCGCCAGTATCTTCATGGGCCAGACCGAAGCCCCGTTAACGATCCGCCCATTTCTTCCCGAGCTGACGCGTTCGGAGTTGATGACGGTGATGACGAGCGGCATGGCGCACGTGTCCGGCGGAATCATGGCGGCTTATATCCTTTACGGCGTCGAAGCAAAGCACTTGCTCGCCGCCGTGATCATGACCGCGCCCGGAACTATCTTGCTCGCAAAAATGCTGGTGCCGGAGACGGAAATCCCGGTAACTTCCGGCCGCGTCGAAATGGCTCCCCTCGAACGCGACACGAACGCGCTGGGCGCGATCTCGCGCGGCACGATCGACGGTTTGAATCTGGCGGTGAACGTGGGCGCGATGTTGATTACTTTTATTGCGCTGATTTATCTGGTGGATGGAATTTTCGGTGTGGTCCACAACGGGCTGACGCATGTAGGAATTTCCTGGTTCCCGTCGAGCGTGGAGCAAATTTTCGGTTGGCTTTTTTCGCCCATCGCGTGGGTCATTGGCATTCCCTGGCAGGATTGCCACACCATCGGCAATTTACTCGGACTGCGCATGGTAACGAATGAACTCGTCGCTTTTCAGCGGCTTGGGCCGATGAAAGACGGTCTGGACCCGCGATCCTTTACCATCGCCACGTTTGCGCTGTGCGGTTTCGCCAACTTCAGCTCGATCGGCATACAGATCGGCGGCATCGGCGCACTCGCTCCAAACAAGAAAGCTGAACTTGCGCGTCTTGGCATTCGCGCCATGCTGGCTGGGACCATGGCGAATCTGATGTCTGCGTCCATCGTGGGAGTTATGCTGCGATGAGCGCGGCTCGTTCGAAGGCTTCTGCGCGCGACACTGAATATGCGCGAGCCGAACGCGCTGCGAAATTCATCTTATCGAAAACGAAGTTGCGCCCGAAGATTGCGCTCGTACTCGGCTCGGGACTCGGCGGATTCGCGGACGAGTTGACGGACGCCACGCGCATCCCTTACCAGAAAATTCCAGATTTTCCACGCTCAACGGCGATTGGACACGCCGGCCTTCTAGTGATCGGAAAAGCAGAGGGTATCGCCGTTGCGGCGATGCAGGGCCGCGTTCATCTGTATGAAGGTTATTCAGCGCGCGAAGTGGGCTTTGCAATGCGCGTCTTCGGACGGATGGGGATGCGCTCTGCCATCTTGACAAATGCAGCGGGTGGGATTAATTCCGAGTTCAAGCAGGGCGCGCTCGTGGTGATACGCGATCACATTAATCTGCAGGGTGCGAATCCGCTGACCGGCCTGAACGACGAACGCTTTGGCCTGCGTTTTCCGGATATGACGCAGGCATACTGGCGTTCGTATCGCGAAATTGCCTTGGCGGAGGCCAAGCGGCTCGGCATCGAAGCGCATGAAGGCGTGTACGCCGCGCTTCCAGGCCCCAGCTATGAAACTCCAGCGGAGATTCGCTACTTAAGGACCATTGGCGCTGATCTGGTCGGAATGTCCACGGTGCCGGAGGTGATTGTGGCTCGCCACATGGGAATTCGCGTCCTTGGGATTTCCTGCGTCACGAATATGGCGGCGGGAATTTTGGATCGGCCATTGGATCACTCCGAAGTACTGGAAACGGGCGAGCGCGTGAAGGGCCAATTCATCGCCCTTCTCCGCGCTGTTATTCCGCGAATTGCCGCGGATAAAAATTAAAAGTGGAGGCTGGCCGCTGGCTGGCGTCCCAAAGGCAAGTCATGGGCGAATATGACGCTTTAATCCTAGCCGCAAAACAGGCCCGCGAAAACGCGCACGCGCCGTTTTCGGATTTTCGCGTTGGTGCAGCCGTGCGCGCGAAGTCTGGAAGAATCTATACCGGCTGCAACATCGAAAACGCAAGTTACGGGCTTACCTGCTGCGCCGAACGCGTGGCCATATTTAAGGCCTTGTCAGAAGGCGAGCGTGGATTTGAAGCGATCGCGGTTGTAACGGATACCGATGCGCTGACACCTCCGTGCGGGGCCTGCCGCCAAATCGTTTGGGAATTCTGTGGAGATGTGCCGGTGATTCTTGCAAACCTGAAAGGCAAGGTCGAGCGCGAGAGCGCTGCGAAACTGTTGCCGCGGCCCTTTGATTCCGCATTTCTGTAGGGATTTTCCGCGCGCCAGAGGAAAAATGCAAAACAGAAAAAGGTTTTGTTTTTGGAGAAGCTGCCCGAGCCTCGTGTTTTCCGCGCTGATATGTTGCCTTACGGCTTTGGTTCTCTCTTCAACAGCATCCGCCAAAGACAAAGTGGATTTGCTGGTTACCGGTGGAACTGTCGTGACCATGGACGCGCAGCGGCGAGTGATTGAAGACGGCGCGGTAGCCATTCGCGGCGACTCGATTGTCGCCGTAGGTCCGCGTGCCGAGATCGAGAGCCGATTCGAGGCCGCGCAAACGATCGATGCACATGGCGCGCTTGTGATGCCGGGCCTGATTAACGGTCACGCGCACGCCGCGATGAGCTTGTTTCGCGGATTGGCCGACGACCTCGCGCTCGACGAATGGCTTCAAAAGTATATTTTCCCCGCGGAAGCGCGCAACGTTACTCCCGATTTTGTGGAGTGGGGAACCAGGCTGGGAGTGCTCGAGATGTTGCGCGGCGGCATCACGACGTACGCGGATATGTATTATTTCGAAGATGTTGTGGCGCGCGTAACCAAAGATGCGGGAATGCGCGGTGTCTTGGGAGAGACCATCATCGATTTTCCCGCGCCCGACAATAAGACTCCCGGCGAAGCGCTGGCCTACACGCAGAAATATCTGAATCAATGGAAGGGCGATCCTCTGATTATCGCTGCGGTGGCGCCGCATTCGATCTACACCTGTTCCGAAAAAACTTTGCAGGATGCGGCGACCTTGGCGCGCCGCAATGGCGCACCAATTTTAATTCACATTGCCGAAGCGCAATTTGAACTGGAGCAAAGCCGCGAGAAACATGGCGCAACACCAGTAGCTTACCTGGAACGCGCCGGCATTCTCGGCCCGGATGTGATTGGAGCCCACTGCATCTGGGTGGATCAGGCGGACATCGCCACGCTGGCGCATTTCAACGTGGGCTGCATCAACAACCCATCCAGCAACATGAAAACGGCCGCGGGAGTGATGCCTGTGCCGGAAATGCTGGCCGCTGGCGAGCCAATCGGGTTGGCGACCGACGGGGCTGCGAGCAACAACAATCAGGACATGTTCGAAGAAATGGATCTTGCGGCGAAACTGCAGAAGATTGCGCGGATGAACCCACGCGCGTTGCCGGAGAAACAAGTCGTTGAGATGGCCACCATCAACGGAGCGCGCGCACTACATCTGGAAAAGATTATCGGCTCGCTCGAAACGGGCAAGAAAGCGGACCTGATTCTGGTGGACATCGGCGCGCCGCACGCCACTCCGATGTACGACGTATATTCGGAGCTGGTTTACGCGTTGAAGGCAAGCGACGTGCGCACAGTGGTGATCGCAGGCAATATCGTGATGAGAGACCGGCGGATGCTTACGTTAGACGAAAAAGAAATCCTCGCGAAGGCGGAAGAATACAAGAAAAAGGTCACATCCTCTCTTGCCGTTGCGCCCGTCAGCGGCGCCCCGAACTCAAGTTCGCATTAGGTGCTAGGCCGCGCAAAGGACCGCTGGCGATGAAGCTTCGCGGCCGTAGAGCGCAACGTTTCCGGAATATTCTTATTCGATAACAGAAGCTTGAGGTCAAAAGGGTTTAGACGCTGCAGCAGGTGCAACGAAACATCCAGAGGCGTCTTGGGGTTCCTCACCAGATTTTTCACCACGGTGTAACTTTTCATATAGACGCGGCTCGCCGCGATGATGCGCAGGACTTCCGTGGAGACGTTGGTCATGGCGGCGAAGTTTTCAACCTCAAGATCCGTGAGTCGCGGCGATTGCATCACTCCCCGCTGCACGATTTTATTCGGATCACGGATCAGAAGCATGCGTTCCTCGCGACCGCCTTTGAGCGCGAGCTGGATTCGCTCCACCACGTTCATGTGCGCAAGTCTCTGAAGCAGGGTTACTCGCTTCTTTACGTCCGGCTCGATTTCAGCGGCGGCTTCTTCGATTTCCGGCACCGCCAGTCCTTCCGTCTTTTGTAATTCGACCAGCAGTTCCTGCTGTTCGGGCGTCGCGGCTTTGCAATGAGTGAGCGCCACAACCAATCGCGCGTCGGAGCTAAGCCGGTCCAGATCGTCCAGCAGCGCTTGTACTCCAGCGGCGCTCAAACGCGAGGCCACGTGCGCGATCACCCCCGAGGGACAAGCGGGATTCTTGGCGAGTGCGTCGGCAATCCCCGGTTTCTGAGACAAATTGTCGGCGCAATAGGAGAACAGGCGAGGGTCCGCATCCGGATTCGCGAGCGCGAGAAGGAAAGGCTCGAGAGGCTGCGTTAAAATGACGCTCTGAGCGCGTTCGGCGATGGCAGGATCGGAATCAGCTGTAAGAAGTGTAAGTAACTCCGCGCGATGTTCGGGCGCCAGCGAACCCCCGCCGGAAAAAACCGCGAGCTTTTGTTCCGGCGTCGCCTGGCCGGTACGGATACTTTCGCGGAGATCAGCGCTAATGGGATTCTCCAGGGACCGGCGCAGGCATGTTAGCCGACTGTGCCGAATGCTTATGCCACCGGGCGGCAAGCCTCGGGCCGAAATGGACCGCGGCGAGGATCGCGCCCGCAATGAGTAAGACCGCTAAAACAATTACCAGCGTAATCTCCTGGTAGCGCCTGCCCGATTCGATCGGAGGGTCAGCTACGACGCCCGGTTCGGTCCGGCCTTTCGTAACCAGCGCGTATTCTGATACTAAGCTATCTTCATCGAGGCCGAGGAAGTGTGCAATAGCGCGGATAAATCCACGATTGAAAACGCCACCGGGCAATTGGTCCCATTGCTCATTCTCCAACGCTATAAGAAAGCGCGGGGCGATGCGTGTGGCGGAGGAAATTTCTTCCAGAGAGACGCCTCGCATTTCCCGCTCGCGTTTTAGATGTTCGCCGAAAGGTGTAGAAGACATCCGCTGGGACCGACTGACACACAAAATATAGGCGCGGGTCGCGGGAGTGTCAATGTTCGCCAAATATCATCGCGATTTCACCCTATTGGCCATTCGTCAATCGCTGCCGTTAAGCCCGTTGCGAATAGCGGAAAGCGTTCTCTATAATGAGAAGGTTGCCCAAAGATTCTCCAGACCCCAAGGAACGTGTGGCTGCCGAACGCATAAAACGATCCACGGACAACCGACCGTTCGCCGGCGTTGAAAGGCGCCGAAGTCCGGGCGTTGGTCCGGACATCCCCGAAAGCACCAACGAGGTGACTGTTTTTCATGAGCTGGGAAAAGCCCTCACGTCTTCCCTCCAGCTCGACCAAGTGCTCCGCACGATCATGGAAAAGATTAACGAGGTATTGCGGCCCGACACCTGGTCATTACTCCTGATGGACTTGGAAAAAGAAGAACTTTTCTTTCAAATCGCTACGGGCAAAGGCGCCGAAGCGCTTAAGGACGTGCGCATCAAGGTTGGGCAGGGTCTCGCAGGCTGGGTGGCCCAAACCGGCGAAGCGGTGGTGGTGCCGGATACCAGTACGGACTCCCGCTTTTTCAAACAGGTGGACTCCAAGACCAAGATGGAAACGCGCTCGATCGTGGCCGTTCCCGTGCGTTTTCGGGATCAGTGCCTGGGAGTAATCGAGCTAATTAATTGCATCGGTCCTGAAGGATTCAGCAAACGCGATCTGGCGCTTTTGGAAGCGCTGGCGGATTATGCGGCAATCGCGATCGAAAACGCGCGCCACGTTCAGAGAATCCACGAACTCACGATTACGGATGACTGCACCAGTCTCTATAACGCCCGGCATTTGAATTTCATGCTGGATACTGAGATTTATCGCTCACACCGCTATGCGTTTGAGTTTTCGCTGATCTTTATCGACCTGGACCACTTCAAGAACGTCAACGACACCTACGGTCATTTGGTTGGCTCCAAATTGCTTGCGGAGATCGGCGCAGCCGTGAAGGACAAGTGCCGTCTGATTGACCTCGCGTTCCGTTATGGCGGCGACGAATTTGTGGTGCTGCTGCCGCAGACATCCAAGGAAAACGCATTTGGCGTGGCACGCCGCCTGCACAAATTGATTCGAGAGGCGGTCTGGCTGAAGGATACGAGCATCAACGTGCACATTACGGCCAGCGTGGGCGTGGCCTCGTATCCTACGGATTCCCGCACCAAGGCGGAGCTGCTCCACCTGGCCGATGAGGCAATGTACCTGGTTAAGAACACGACGCGCGACAGCGTCGCCGCTGCCGGCTTGGGCATACTTGCCCACGGTGAATAACGCCGCCCTCACGAGTTGTTGCCTGGAAACCTCTCACCTATAATCAGCTTCTAACATTTCAATGAATGCGGATGCGTGGTGATCCATACAGCTTGCCAAACTCGCATGCAGTTGGAAGCGCGAGAGCGACGGAGAATCGGCGTTGCAGAATAAAGAAGCAGCGAGATATGCACGTTGGGCGGCAATCGCTGCCGGCATAATCTCTCTGGTTGTCGTTGGCGTGTATTCGCAGCGCGCCATACGCGAATCCCGGTCGCATCAAGCACAGCCTCGCGCCGTGCCGGCAACGGTGCAGCAGCAATCGGACCAAACGACATTCTCAAAAGTGGAAGGTGACCGCACGATATTTACGGTCCGCGCTTCGCACGCCACCCAGTACAAGGATCAGAACACTTATCTGCTGGAAGACGTATGGATGACCATTTATGGGCGCGAGGGAAACCGCAACGACAATATCCATGCGCGTCAATGCAGTTACCAGCCGACGACAGGCGCGGTGCGATGCGAGGGTGACGTGCAAATCGACCTCGCCGGCGCAAATCCACCTCCAGGTAGCGGCGACCGAGTGATTCACGTCACCACTCGCGATCTGACCTTCAACCGCGAAACCGGCGACGCTTCTACTCCCGATCCGGTCGCTTTCCGTTTTCCACAGGGCCAGGGACACGCCGTGGGTGTTACATACAGCACTCAAAAATCGGTCGTCCTGTTGGAACACGATGTGCAGATGGACCTTTCGCCATCCGATCGAACGAATGGCGTACCGGTGAATGTGACCGGGAGCAGTCTTGAGATTCGACGCGATGAACGCAAGGTGATCCTTTCCGCCCCTGCTCACGTTACTCAAGGGAACCGCGACCTCTCCGCAGACAGAATTACGATCGATCTCGACGCGGATTTCCGAGCGCAACACGCTACCGCCGAAGGACATCCCGTGATTCATTCGGCAGGGTCCGGAGGGAAGACGACGGTCTCTGCCAACCAGTTCGAAGCATTCCTCAATTCGGCGGGTTGGATAGAGAAGTTGGTGGCCGATAGCCACGTGGAAGGAACGCGCGAGGCCCCTGCCGGAACGGATCATTTTTCAAGCGGGCATGTGGAACTTGCCATGGCGCCGCAGAATATCATTCGTATGATGACCACAAGCGGCGGCACGGTTCTTGACTCCCGCCAGGACGGCCAGTCGCGCACTTTGAAAACGGAATCGTTGCGCGTGGTATTTGGCGATGGAAAGCAAGGCAGCCAGCCGCGCGCTCGAAGCGCCGAGACACTGACGCCGGCCACGATTGAAATGAAAAGTGCCAGCGAAACAACGGATTTGCATGCCAGGAAATTCGTCACGGAATTTGACAGTGATGGGCGGCTAGCCAAATTATTCGGACATTCCGGCACGGAAATAGATCGCACCATTGGCTCCGGAGCGCCGCAAGTCAGCACGGCCAAGGAACTCGTCGCCGTTTTTGGCGCGAACGGAGAGTGGGAAACCCTGGATGAGAGCGGGAGTGTGCATTTTCAACAGGCCGATCGTCAAGCCACAGCGGAGCGCGCCAGAATCGTCAGCGCGACCGATCTCGTCACTCTCGACGGCTCGCCTGCGCTTTTCGATTCGACCAGCCGCACAACTGCGCGAAGCGTATCGATCGATCAGAAGTCCGGAGAAATTCGCGCGACGGGTGGCGTGGCGTCCACCTACCTGTCATCTGCCCAGAATAACGAAGTAAATCTGGGTGCGGGCCCCGCTCACATTTCTTCCAGCACTCTCAGCGCCTCGAACACCAGCGGTCGAGCGCTTTACTCCGGACACGCTCGTATGTGGCAGGGCGAATCTGTATTGGACGCGGAGCAGATCGAAATCTGGCGCGACGAAAAAAAATTGATCGCCTCTGGCGGCGTAGTCGCAATATTCCCGCAGGCTTCCGGGCAAATCCCAAACGCCCCAGGAGCGGCGCCAAAACTTCCCCCTGGAAAGTCGCCGAGCTCCCCATCGGCCAAATCTCCGGTAAAACTCACCGGAACACCGGCAGGACCGACGATATGGCAAATTCGGGCTCCCGAGCTGACCTATTGGAGTGACTCAGGAAAGGCGCATTTGGAGGGGGGCGTTACCGCCAATTCGCAGCAGGGGTCGTTGCAATCGCCGACCCTTGACGTCTTTCTAACGCCTGGGCAGGAACCTCAAGCTCGACCGGCTGCGGCGTCCGGCGGGGTGCCCGCCGGCGCCCTGGGAGCCCGCCAGCTCGACCGGGCGCTGGCCCTGGGAGGCGTTGTCGTCAGGCAGGGCGACCGCCGGGGCACATCCGAGCAGGCGGAATATACCGCTTCGGACGGGAAATTCGTCCTTTCCGGTGGAAAACCGACACTTACGGATGCCTCAAGCGACACAACAACCGGCCATTCGTTGACCTTCTTTGTGGCCAATGATACGATTTTGATTGATTCAAAAGAGAGTTCGCGCACGCTTACCAGGCACCGAGTTGAGTAATGAGCCGGCATGTTGAAACTCCAGGCCGCCGATCTAAGCAAGTCGTATAGGGGTCGGAAAGTTGTTAACGACGTCAGTTTGGAGATTCAGCAAGGCGAAGTGGTGGGGTTGCTCGGGCCGAACGGCGCCGGAAAGACCACGACGTTTTACATCCTGGTCGGTCTAGCGCGTCCGGACTATGGGCGCGTCCTACTGGACGGCGAGGATATTACCGACCTCCCGATGTACCTCCGGGCCCGAAGCGGCATCAGCTACCTACCTCAAGAGCCTTCGGTTTTTCGAAAGTTAACGGTGGAAGAAAATTTGCTCGCGGTACTGGAGACGCTGCCTCTTACTCCGGAACAGCGGCGCGACCGGGTAGAGGAGTTGCTGGCCCAAATGGGACTCGAGGGAGTGCGATACAGCCAAGCTTATGTACTGTCGGGCGGCGAGCGGCGGCGCCTGGAAATCGCGCGATCGCTGGTCTTGTCGCCGTCGTTTGTACTGTTGGACGAGCCTTTTTCTGGAATTGATCCGCTGACGGTTGTGGACATACAAAAAATCATCGCGGATTTGAGTGCGGCGGGAATTGGCGTCCTGGTGACGGACCATAACGTGCGCGAGACGCTGGCAGTCACGAATCGCGCCTACATCATCAGCGACGGCAAAATATTGTTCGCCGGAACGCCCAAAGAGCTTTCTACGAACGCCGAGGTGAGACGCATTTATCTGGGAGAAGGCTTCCGGCTGAATTGAACTGAATTTATGAATTGGCTCCAACCCAAACTTAATCTACGCGTCGCTCAGAAGCAGATACTGACGCCCGGCCTGGTCCAGATGGTCAGCGTCTTGGCGCTGAACCGTTTAGAGCTTCGCGAAATGATCAATCAAGAGATCATGGCGAATCCCGTTCTCGACGAAGCCACCGAAGACGACGGAGTCACCGCGGAGAGCTATACCGACGAGGCCTTCCTCAAAAAGGAAACTGAAAAAGTTCCGGAAGTAACTCCGGCAAACCCTTTTGACGAATTCGATTTCGGCTCTTTCTTCACCCAGTACCTCGATTCCGGAGCGGAGAGGATTTCCAACAGCGAGCGCGAGGAAATCGAAAAGCCTTCGTTCGATAAATTCCTCTCTTCGCCGCAGAGCCTGGCCGACCACCTCAACTGGCAACTTAGCGTCAGCATCTGCACGGAAACCGTACGCAAAATCGCCGAGTCGATCGTCGGCAACCTGGATGAAAACGGCTATCTAACCGCCTCGCTCGATGAACTCGCGCAAGCGGGCAACTATTCCATGGACGACGTGGAAGAAGCGCTGGCCATGGTGCAGGAGTTTGATCCGCCGGGCATCGGCGCGCGCGATTTGCAAGAATGCCTGCTGATGCAGCTCAAGCTCATCGACCCGCAGAACACTCTCGCGCAGCAGATCATCGCCGATCACTTAAAGTTACTCCAAAACAACCAGCTCAAAGAAGTCGCGCGCGCATTGAACCGGCCCGTCGAACTAGTGAAGCGCGCCGTGGATGTGATCAAGCGGCTCGATCCGCGGCCGGGTCTGCGTTATAACCGCACGGAGCCCAGGCTCGTCGAGCCGGACGTTCAATTCCGAAAAGTGGACGGTGAGTGGCAGGCTTTTATGAACGATGACGACTTGCCGCAACTTCGTCTGAATCCTACCTACCGGCGTCTTTTGTCGCGCGACGCCGCCGATCGCGACGTGCGCAACTACGTGAAAGAGCGTTTTACCGCCGCGATTCAGTTGATGAAAAATATCGAGCAGCGCAAGCATACGATTCAGCGCGTTTGTCAGTCGATTCTCCGCCGGCAGGGCGATTTTCTCGATTACGGCGCGGATCAGTTGAAGCCCATGATGATCAAAGAGGTTGCCGAGGAAGTTGGCGTCCACCCTTCCACCGTAAGCCGCGCAGTCGCGAACAAATATGTCCACACGCCTCAGGGAGTGCTGGAGCTGCGCTATTTCTTNNGAGGACGAAGATACTTCACATCCGCTCACTGACGAGCAGATTACGAAAAAGCTCAGCGACGAAGGAATTCACGTAACCCGCCGCACAGTCGCGAAATATCGCGAAGACCTCCGCATTCCCAGCACGCACCGCCGACGGGTAAAGGCTTAGCGCTCCCGCCGTGAAGCGCACGCGCAGAAATCGAGCCCGCGACGCACACCACTTAGTCCTTCTCACCGGCCTTTCCGGCTCCGGCAAAGGATCCGTCTTAAATACATTTGAAGACCTTGGATTCTATTGCGTCGATAATCTGCCCGTCGCGCTGATTCCAAAATTTAGCGAATTATATGTGGAAGGCGGCGAGATTGAGCGCGCCGCGCTGCTGGTGGACGCGCGCGAAGGCGAACAGATCGACAAGCTGCCGGGCATTTATCGCCAGCTTGTTAACGAGCACCCGGCGACGCTTGTATTTATCGAGGCGAGCGATGAAGCNNTCCATCGCTGAAGGCATACGCGAAGAGCGCCGGCGGATGGCTCCTATACGCCGGCTGGCAGATGTCGTCATCGACACCACGAAATTCAACGTGCACGAATTGCGCCAGTCCATCATCGACCGCTTTCAAAACCCGGGGCGGCGCCCGCTGCTTGTCTCGGTAGTAAGCTTCGGATTCCGCTACGGCATTCCAGCGGATGCGGACCTCGTGTTCGACGTGCGCTTCCTTCCTAACCCGCACTTTGTGCCGCGCTTGCGCCCCTTCAGCGGAAAGGATCCGCGCGTGGCACGTTACATCCGTTCCTTTCCGCAAACGGGCGAGTTCCTGCGCCGAATCGAAAGCTTGCTGCTGTACTTGATTCCGCATTACATTCAGGAAGGAAAAAGCTATCTGACGGTTGCGCTGGGGTGCACCGGCGGGCGGCATCGGTCTGTCGCGCTGGCGGAAATAATCAAGCGGGCGATCAAGAAAAAAGGATATTCGGCAAAGGTCGTGCATCGCGACCTCGACAAAAATACTTAATATGTTGCGGCGGCGTTCGAGCTGAGGATCTTCCATTTGGCTTCTGAAATAAGAGACAACGCTTCCAACATGACGCAGGGCGAAGAATTCCGGCGGTTACTTGGCTATCTCTCGCCCTATACCTGGCTGCTTGCCATTGGTGTTGTTCTGATGGCCGCCATGGGAATTGCCGAAGGCCTCGTGCCGCTTGCCATCGCGCCCGCCGTAGATGTAGTGCTGAACCCGCAATCTGCGCTTCAGAAACTGGTCCTCTTTCGAGTTCCCGGCACGGACCACATCCTGTACATGAACGATTTGGTTCCGTCCCGGGTACATCACGTCTGGTCTGTTTTTGCGCTGGCTTTGCTCTTTATCTTCCTGTTCAAGGCTGTTGCGGAATATTTTGGCGGCACGTTGATTCAATATGTGGGGCTTTCTGCCGTCACGGATCTCAGAGACCGCGTTTACCGCAAAGTCGTGCAACAACCGGTCGGTTTTTTCCATCACAATCCCGTCGGGCGCGTAATGTCCGCTGTTATCAGCGACATCGAACAGTTGCGCAGCGCTTTCTCNNGTGGGCTCCGCTGTTCTCGTCCCCTTGGTAGTCTTGCCTGTCGGCAAATTAACTCGCAAAATTCGCCGCTCTACTGAAAAGAGCCGCTCCCGCCTTGCCGATCTCAGTCAAATCCTTCAGGAGACAATCAGCGGTAACCGCGTGGTCAAGGCGTTCGGGATGGAAGGCTTCGAAATTCGGAAATTCCATGGCGCCGCCAGAAGCTTGCGGCGGGAAAACATGCGCTGGATTCGAGCTATGGCAGCCACAGGACCCATCATGGACGTCCTAGGCGCGGTAGTAGTGGCGATGATCCTTTTTTTTGCGCGCGGTGAAATCAAGGCCGGTCGCATGACGGTAGGTTTATTTGGCGCGTTTACGTTCGCGCTGTTCAAAGCCTACGAACCCATCAAGCGCATCGGCAACATTTATCAGCTTTTCGTTCAAGCGCTGGGAACTTCCGCGCAGGTATTCAGACTTCTCGATTTGCCCGAAGAAAAACTCGATATGCAAGACGCGAAGGTGTTGCCGCGTCTCTCGCAATATGTTGAATTCGACGACGCCAGTTTCATGTACGACGACGGCGAGACTCCCACTCTCCGAAATCTCAAGTTGAAGATTCCAGCCGGGGCCGTGGTTGCCATTGTTGGATCGAGCGGCGCCGGCAAGACCACGCTGGTCAACCTTCTCCCGCGTTTCTATGCCGCGACTTCAGGTTCGGTGCGCATTGACGGCCACGATGTTCGCGAGGTCACTTTGCGCTCTCTGCGCGAGCAGATGGCGATCGTGACGCAAGAGACGATCCTCTTTAACGACACGATCTGGAACAACCTGTGTTACGGCCGGCCCAATATGCCCGAAGAAAAAGTGATTGCTGCGGCCAAGGCCGCGCTCGCGCACGATTTCATTTTGCAGATGCCCGCGGGATATCAGACTCTGATCGGCGACCGCGGCCAAAGACTCTCCGGCGGCCAACGCCAGCGGCTTGCCATCGCCCGCGCGCTCCTGAAAGACGCTCCGATTTTGATTCTGGATGAAGCCACCTCCGAGCTCGACTCGGAATCCGAAATGCTGGTCCAGGACGCTCTGAACAATCTGATGACCGGCCGCACCGTATTCGTGATCGCCCACCGGCTTTCAACTATTCGTCGCGCGGACTTGATTGCTGTGCTGGAAGGCGGCACAATCCGTGAGCTCGGTACGCACGAAGAACTTCTTGCTCGTGGCGGCGTGTATGCGCGCCTTTACGAGATTCAATTCCGCGACGTCGATACTGTGACGCGAGCTGCAGTTCCGGAATGACAATGACTGGCGCAAGTTCACAACCCATTTCCGCGCAACCTTTGAAACCCGCCACGGCGGGCTTGAAGTCTATGACCGGCTACGCCCAGGCCCGTGCGGTGGAAAACGGCTGGAGCCTGCGCGTAACAATCCGGAGTGTGAATCACCGTTTTCTTGATTTGCACTTGCGCACGCCTGACGGTTTCGAACCGCTTGAGCCGCGCATTCGCCAATTGATACGTGAGCGCATCCGGCGCGGCCATTTGGATGTCACCGTGTATTACGATCTGTCCGGACCTTCCGCAGTCGGTGTGAATCACGATGTTGCAGCGGCGTATCTTCAGGAAGCGAACGCGCTGAGAAAGCAATTCGGACTCCAGTCGGAGCCGGATGTCGCCTCCATCATGCGATTGCCAGGGGTGGTAGGATCGGCCGCACCATCACTGGAAAGCGGGCTCGAACGGCTTGAAATGGTAGTGTCGCGTTGCATGATCGAGTCACTCGACAAGCTTGACCGCATGCGCGCGGACGAAGCGAACCATTTGCGCCAGGAAATGTCTGCGAGGCTTAAAAGCATTGCAGCCATGACCTCGAGTGTCGCCACGCTGGCCGAACGCGCGCGGCCGGCATTCGCAAAACGCCTGGAGGCACGCTTGCAGGAGCTTCTCGGGGGAACGCAGCTTGATCCCGCTCGCTTGGCGCAGGAAGCTGCAATGGCTGCCGAGCGCAGCGATGTTTCCGAGGAGCTGGCGCGTTTGCATAGTCACGTGCAACAATTCGAAAGCTTGCTGGTCACTTCCTCGGACGTAGGCAAGAAATTGGATTTCCTGCTGCAGGAAATGCAGCGGGAAGCCAACACTTTGCTTTCGAAGACTCCCGGAAATGAAGCCGAGGGCCTTGAAATCACGCGGTTCGCGCTGGAGATCAAGTCCGAGATCGAAAAGGTACGCGAACAAGTGCAGAACATAGAATGAGCAAATCGGAGCCGTTGGTGCTCATCGTCTCGGGGCCGTCGGGTTCGGGGAAGTCCACCCTGGTGGAAAAGATTTTGCAGTTGCCGGGCACCATGCTGTCTGTTTCGTGCACTACGCGCATGCCGCGCAAGACGGAGAGCGAAGGCAAGTGGTACAATTTCGTCTCCGAGCCTGAATTCCAGCAGATGGTCGAGCGGGGCGATTTTCTGGAATACGCGCAGGTATTTGGAAAGAACTGGTACGGTACGCCGCGGAACTCGCTGAACCAAGCGCAGGCGCAAAAAAAAGACCTGGTTCTCGAAATTGACGTCCAGGGAGCTTTGCAGGTAAAGCAGAAGCTGCCCGGCGCTGTCGCGGTGTTTGTCCTGCCGCCTTCTCGATCGGAGCTCGAACATCGCATCCGGGCGCGCGGGCAGGATTCGGAAGATGAAATTCGCCGGCGGCTCGAGCGCGCGCGCCAGGAAATGCTGAACTACAGCAGCTACGATTTCGCCATTATCAATGACGATCTGGAACGTGCCGGAACTGAAGTGCAGGCGATAGCGCTCGGGTCGCGATGCCGGGTGCCGCGCAACGAAGAACGAATTCGCGAAATTCTGAATTCCTTTGGAGGCTGATCTGATCATGGCCGTGTTAAGAGATCCACCGGAGAGCCAGTTTGCCTATGTGGTTGTCGTCGCGCGCCGCGCCCGTCAATTGATGATCGGCGGGCGGCCGATGGTTGACAACCCGCGATCCCGCAAGACAACCCGTATTGCCGAAGAAGAACTGCTGAAAGGCCTGCTCGAATATGAAGCCAAGGAACTGAGTGGCGAGCCTGAAGACAAGGATGGAAAGCGTCGGAAGTAGCCACCGCCGCGTCTAGATGAAGATCGCGCTTGGCGTTACCGGAGGCGTAGCAGCTTACAAGGCGGCGGAGCTGGTTCGCCGCCTGCAGCAGGAAAAGCTGGACGTGCAGGTGGTAATGACGCGTTCGGCGCAGGAATTCATCACCCCTCTTACCTTTGCTGCATTGACCGGCCAAAAAGTAATCACCGATATGTTCACCGAGCCCAGCTCTGCGCCGGCCAATGTGGAGAGCGCAATCGAGCATATCGCCGTAGCCCAGCGAATTGACTTGCTGCTGGTTGCGCCCGCCACCGCGGACATCCTCGGGAAATTCGCCCACGGCATAGCCCAAGATTTTCTTTCGACCCTTTACCTCGCCACCAAAGCTCCCGTTGTCGTTGCGCCCGCGATGAACGTCAATATGTGGGAACACGAAGCCACCCAGCGGAATATCGCAACCCTGCGGGAGCGCGGAGTTCATGTCGTGGACCCCGATGAGGGATACCTGGCTTGCGGCATGACGGGTTCCGGCCGTCTCGCCTCAACCGAAACGATCGCCAAGAAAGTTTGCGACGTGCTGGGTCTTCGTCACGACTTGAGCGGGCAAACAATTCTCATCACCGCCGGCCCCACTTGCGAGGATATCGATCCGGTGCGGTTTCTCACCAATCGCTCGTCCGGCAAAATGGGTTACGCGCTGGCGGAAGCTGCGAATCGCCGGGGCGCTCATGTCGTACTGGTAAGCGGGCCGACCGATCTAAAAATTCCGGACGGCGTGGATTGGGTTCCGGTGCGTGCGACTGAGGAGATGCACCGCGCTGTTCGCGAACGTGCAGCAAGCGCCCAGGTCGTGATTATGGCTGCAGCCGTATCAGATTATCGCCCGGCCGCGCAGCACGATAAGAAACTCAAGCGCAACGAAGGATCGTTCACCCTCGAACTGGAACCCACGCCGGATATCCTTGCCGAGTTGGGTCGCGAAAAGCATGGGCAGATTCTAGTGGGCTTTGCCGCTGAAACGCACGCGGTCGCGGAAAGCGCCCGCGGAAAACTTGCGCGCAAGGGCGCGGACATGATCGTCGCCAACGACGTGACCCAGGAAGGCGCGGGATTCGATACGGATACCAACATCGTCACGTTCTATCTCCGCGATGGTCGCGAAATTTCCCTGCCTAAGATCAGCAAGTTTGAAGTTGCGAATCAAATCCTCGATCGCGTCCTCGAAATTCAAAAGCATTCGAAGTAAGACCTGCTTTTTCCTCCCGCATACAGCTGTAGATCCTCTTTCCTTGCGCTGCGCAACGCGAACGGCTGTGATAAAGTCTCTCCGTTCAATCGCAAAATTGGGAGGACTCGTTGGAACCTGGCAATCGTGCGCGTGTAGAAGCGTGGCTTCGCTACGGCAGTGATCTAGGTCTCGGCCCGTACTATCGCGACCGCGCCGTTCCCGAAACGGCTGTAATGGCGACACCCGGCGCCGGTGTTGAATCGCTGGATCAACCGTCTCAGGCAATGGCCGCTGCTGCTGGGCAAACCGATGCTGGTTCTACCGTCGCTTTTTCGCAGCCTCCAGTTTCGCCCGCGGCATCGGTTTCTCTGCGCTCTTCTCCTGCGGTTTCTCTAGCGCAGGAGCCGTCCCTCTTTGAAGCTAGCGATCGAATCGAAGGCGACACTCTCGGTCTCATCAGAGAAACCATTGGCGATTGCACTCGCTGCAAGTTGCACAAAGGCCGCACGAATATCGTTTTCGGAGTGGGCAGCATGAAAGCGCAGTTGGTTTTCGTCGGCGAGGGCCCCGGCCGCGATGAAGACATCAAAGGCGAGCCCTTCGTGGGACGCGCGGGAAAACTGCTTACGCAGATGATCGAGGCCATGGGCCTGCGCCGCGAGGATGTTTACATCTGCAACGTGGTGAAATGCCGCCCGCCCGAGAACCGCCTGCCGGAGAAAGATGAAATCACAACTTGCTCTCCGTTTCTTTTTCGGCAGATTGACGTGATTCGCCCGAAAGTGATTTGCTGCCTCGGAAGCTGCGCCTCCCAAACGCTGTTGCAAACAACCCAGGGCATTTCCCGCTTCCGCGGCGAGTGGTTCGATTTCCGCGGCTCGAAACTTATCGCCACATACCATCCTGCTTATTTGCTTCGAAATCCGAACGCGAAGGGCGAAGTCTGGAAGGATTTGCAAAAAGTAATGGCCGTCCTCGGTCTGCAGCCGAAACGCAAATAGCCTGCCGTAGCGGAGAATTCGTTGGGCATCATCCTCGGATTGACCGGAGCCGTGTGCTGGGGCATGGCGGATTTTGCTGCGCGCTTCGCGTCCCGCCGAGTGGGCGCGTATCGCACGCTGTTCTTCATGCAGTTCTTCGGCTTTCTCGCGCTGAGTGTATATCTGAAGTTTAACGGCGCGTTTTCACACGTCGCGCCCGGCTGGCAGCCTTGGGCACTCACGGTGGTTGCGGGATTGCTGAATGTAACAGCTTCACTTTCGCTTTATCATTCCTTCGAGATTGGCGTGATGAGTATCGTCGGGCCGGTTTCTTCCAGCTATCCTGCGCTTACAGTTATATTGGCGCTCGCGAGCGGCGAGCGCATCCACGCGCTCCGCGCAGCCGG
>PLZZ01000264.1 GCA_003153585.1 Acidobacteriota bacterium
CTGCTGATCGGCCCAACGGGAACCGGCAAGACGCTTTTGGCGCAGACGCTTTCGCGCATGCTGGATGTGCCGTTTGCCATCGTGGATGCCACGACGCTGACCGAAGCGGGCTACGTGGGCGAGGACGTCGAGAACATTATTTTGAAACTGCTGCAGGCCGCGGATGGGGACGTGACGCGCGCGCAGCAAGGCATCATCTATATTGATGAGATTGACAAGATTTCGAAGAAGGACGAAAACCCGTCGATTACCCGCGATGTTTCGGGCGAGGGCGTGCAGCAAGCTCTGCTGAAGATTCTGGAAGGCACGGTTGCAAACGTTCCGCCGCAAGGTGGACGGAAGCACCCGCACCAGGAATTCACGCCGGTGGACACCACGAATATCCTGTTCATCTGCGGCGGAGCTTTCGTGGGCATGGAAAAGATTATCGAGCGCCGGGTGGGACAGAAGTCGCTGGGCTTTCATGCGGACGTGCAACCGACGACCGCGTCGCGCCGCAATATCGAGGTACTGGAGCAGGCGCAGCCGACCGATCTGATCCGTTACGGCCTGATCCCGGAATTTGTGGGCCGACTGCCGGTGATGGGCGTTTTGAGCGATTTGGACAAATCAGCGCTGGTGCGCATCCTTACCGAACCGAAGAACGCGCTGGTGCGCCAGTATCAGCGGCTGTTTGAATTCGAGAATGTGCGGCTGCGATTTACGGACGACGCGCTGGACACCGTGGCGGAATTGGCGCTGCAGCGCAAAGTGGGAGCGCGCGGATTGCGGATGATTCTGGAAGATTTGATGCTGGAAATGATGTACCACTTGCCGGCGCAGCGAAAGCTTCGCGATTTCGTGGTGACCGGCGACATGGTGAAAGGCCGCGAGATCAACTGGAGCTTGCTGGAGAAGGCTGGCTAGAATTTTGGGACAAAAGGAACCGATGTTCAACCGCGAAAAGACCGAAGTCAAACGCGTGCCTATGATGCCGGTGCGGGAAATGGTTATTTTCCCGGAGATGATGCACCCGTTTATCGTCGGGCGCGAAGCTTCCGTGCGGGCGCTGGAAGACGCGCTGGCCGGCGACAAGAAGATTTTTTTGGTCACGCAGCACGACGCGTCGGTTGACGACCCCAAGCCCGAGGAAATTTATCAGGTTGGAACGCTGGCCAACATCGTGCAGAGCGTGAAACTGCCGGACGGAAACATCAAAGTTCTGGTGGAAGGCACCACGCGCGCGAAAATCATTCAGGTAACCAGCGACGAAGGCTTTTTCCGCGCCTCCATTCGCGTGGTTACGGCGGCGGTGGAGTCTACTCCGCAGCTTCAGGAAGCTTCCAGCCGCGTGACGGCCCTGTTCGAGCAGTATGTGAAGCTTTCGCAAAGCCTGAACTACGACACGATGATTGCCGCGGTGCGTGTGGAGGATGCCGGGAAACTTTCAGACGCCATCGCCGCAAATTTGCAGATTCCTGTGGAGGAAAAACAGGAACTGCTCGAACTTTTCGATCCGCTGGAGCGCTTGAACCGCATCGCGGACATCCTGGAAGTGGAAACTGAAAAGCTGAACGTCGATCGCTCGATCAATACGCGCGTGAAACGGCAGATGGAGCGGGCGCAGAAAGAGTATTACCTCAACGAAAAGCTGAAGGCTATCCAGAAAGAGCTGGGCCGCGGGGAAGCGAACGAAATCGAGCAGCTCAAGAAGAAAATTGAGACGTCCGGGATGCCCGAAGGGCCGCAAGAAAAGGCCATGCAGGAACTGAAGCGGCTGGAAATGATGCCGCCGATGTCGGCGGAATCCACCGTTTCGCGCAACTATCTCGACTGGCTGCTGGCTGTACCGTGGAAGAAGCGTTCCAAGGAAATTCGCGATATCAAGCGCGCGGAAGTGATTCTCTCCGAAGATCACTACGGCCTGGACAAAATTAAAGAGCGTATCCTGGAATACCTGGCGGTTCGGCAGTTGGTGAAGAACCCGAAAGGCTCGATTCTCTGCTTCGTGGGGCCTCCGGGAGTGGGAAAAACTTCGCTGGCGATGTCCATCGGCCGTGCAACGGGCAGAAAATTCGTGCGCGTGTCGCTGGGCGGTGTGCGTGATGAAGCTGAAATCCGCGGCCACCGGCGGACTTACATCGGCGCTTTGCCGGGACAGATTATTCAGATGATGCGCAAGGCCGGAACAGTGAATCCGGTGTTCGTGCTCGACGAAGTGGACAAAATGTCCATGGATTTTCGGGGCGATCCTTCCGCGGCGCTGATGGAAGTGCTGGATCCGGAGCTAAACCACGCGTTCACCGATCATTATCTCGACGTGGAATACGACCTTTCGAAGGTGATGTTCATNNTTCCTGGTTCCGAAAGAGATTTCGGCTACCGGGCTTACGAAGACGAATCTGAAATTTACGGACGACGCGGTCACGCACATCATTCGGCACTATACTCATGAAGCCGGGGTGCGGAACCTGAGCCGCGAAGTGGCGAATGTTTGCCGCAAGATCGCGCGCAAAGTAGTGGCCGAGGGAAAGAACATCGAAGTTGAAGTGACGAACACCAACGTCAACGATTACCTGGGCGTTTTGAAGTACCGCGATTTCCTGGCGGAGAAGAAAAACGAAATCGGGCTGACCACTGGCTTGGCCTGGACAGAAGTGGGCGGCCAAGTGCTTTCCACCGAAGCGATGCTGATGCAGGGCAAGGGCCGGCTGACGCTGACAGGAAAGCTCGGCGACGTGATGCAAGAATCGGCGCAGGCGGGCATGAGCTACGTGCGCTCGCGCGCGCATCTTTTCAATTTGCCCAAGGATTTCTACCGGCACCTGGACATTCACGTACACGTTCCGGAAGGCGCGATCCCCAAGGACGGGCCGTCGGCGGGCATCACGCTGTGCACCTCGATCGTGAGCGCGCTGACGCGCATTCCGGTTCGATGCGACATTTGCATGACCGGAGAAATCACGCTGCGCGGCAAAGTGCTGCCCATCGGCGGCGTAAAGGAAAAACTTCTTGCGGCGCATAGGCTGGGATTCCGCACGGTGATTCTGCCGAAGGACAACGAAAAGGATCTGGCGGAGATTCCGCCGGAAATTCAGGCTCAGATGTCCATTCACTTTGTGGAGAATATGGACGAAGTGCTGCAAATCGCGCTCGAACATCCGCTTCCGATTCCCGGTCATCCGCCGGTCGCCGATGTAGAGCCCAAGTTTGTTACAGATGTGGCCCAAGACAGCGAATTAACCAATTGAAACCCTCCGGCTCTCTCCCATCCTGCTAAGCAGGTTCGGCCCGCAACCGGGGGATTCAGATTGTCTGTAGTTCAGCCCATTCGTGATGAAGTAGGTTAGAAAAAGCGGCAGGTTCGAATTTGTGCCCGCCCGAAGTCCATTCAGAAAATCAATCATGCCTGAAAACCAGGCTAGAGAAGGAACGAACTCGATGAGCATTAGCCTTGCAGAACTGAAAGACAAGAACATTACGGACTTGGCGAAGATCGCCAAGGAACTGAACATCCCCGGAGCTTCGGGCATGCGCAAGCAGGAGTTGATCTTTCAAATCCTCCGCGCGCAGACCGAAAAGAACGGGTTGATCTTCTCCGAGGGAGTATTGGAATGCCTGCCTGACGGCTTCGGCTTCCTGCGCGCCCCGGAATACAACTACCTGCCCGGACCGGACGACATTTATGTGTCGCCTTCGCAAATCCGGAAATTCGATTTGCGCACGGGCGACACGGTGTCCGGCCAAGTACGTCCGCCCAAGGACGGCGAGCGCTACTTCGCGCTGATTAAGGTCGAAGCGGTCAACTTCGAAGATCCGGA
>PLZZ01000188.1 GCA_003153585.1 Acidobacteriota bacterium
CAGGATATCGTGGCCTACATCTCGGAAAATGGACTGGAGCGCATCCAATTCGGGCGACACCTTCTACGGCCGTCGCGCAACGGCAGTGCACTGATCAATTACACCGGCCCGTACAACACCTATCAACACTATTCGATGGCGGATGTAATCAGCGGAGCTACTCCGCCCGATGCATTTCGGGACAAGATCGTTCTGGTCGGCGCCACAGCCGTGGCCATCGGGGACGTGCGCAACACTCCCTGGCTGGATGCGGATTACATGGGGGTCGAGGTACACGCAAACATTATCGACAACCTGCTGCATAGCGATGAGAAGGGCCGCGGATTTCTCACGCGAGGATTTGACGAAGAGATAGTGGATATAAGTTTTATCCTAATTTTCGGGCTGCTTTTTGGCTTTCTGTTCAGCCGCATCACGCCGCTGTATTCCACTGTGCTAATGCTGGTAACGCTGGCTGCGTTCGCCGTGTTCGTTTATTTCAGCTTCGCGGATAAGGGAAGGTGGCTCAGTTTTGTGATCCCGGCCGGTACCCTGGCGTTGAACTACGCGGTGATCACCAGTTTTCGGATGATTCGCGAGGAGCGCGCAAAACGGCTGATTCGCAAAACTTTTTCGCAATATTTGTCGCCCGGCGTGATCGAGCTCATCGAAAAGGATCCTGAGAAATACATCCGGCCCGGCGGTGAGATGAAAGAGCTCACCATCATGTTCAGTGATATTCGCGGATTTACGACACTCTCCGAGGGACTGACGCCGGACGAACTGGTGCAACTGTTGAACGAATACTTTGGGGCCATG
Organism: Acidobacteriota bacterium; assembly: GCA_003153585.1. Taxonomy (GTDB): domain Bacteria; phylum Acidobacteriota; class Terriglobia; order Acidiferrales; family UBA7541; genus Palsa-295. Next base: position 799 of record PLZZ01000188.1, read on the forward strand.
ACCGAGATTGTCTTTTCTTATCAAGGGACGCTGGATAAATACATCGGTGACGCCATTATGGCCTTCTGGGGTTCACCGTACCCGCAGCACGATCATGCCTTCCGCAGTTGCAACTGCGCGCTGCAAATGGTGCGCGGCTTGGAAAAACTGAACACCAAGTTGCGCCGCGAAGGACGGCCACCGATCGCCGTTGGAATCGGACTGAATACCGGCCCGGTGAACGTCGGAAACATGGGATCAGCGAGGCGGCTGTCCTGGACGGTGATGGGCGACAATGTGAACCTGGCTTCGCGTTTGGAAGGAATCACCAAACTGTATCATTCGAAGCTGGTCATCAGCGAGGCAACTTACAGGCAAGTGGCATCGCAGTTTGTCTGCCGCGAACTCGACAAAATAAAGGTGAAGGGGAAAAACCAGCCGGTGAATATCTACGAGCTGATGGACGTGATAGCAGAAAAGCATAAATACGAAACTCTGCTGACGCAGTTCGAGCACGCCATGGCCGCTTACCGAAACCAAGACTGGCAGGAAGCGTCGGACAGATTCGCGCAAGTTCTGACAACGTATCCTGACGATGGTCCCACGCAGGCGTTTCTAGAGCGCGCGGTGGAATTTATGGAAGAAGCGCCGGAAGCGGGCTGGGACGGCGTGTACGTGATGAAGACGAAATAGATCTGAACTCTATCTTTTTGGAAAGTTCATGGCTGTGTCGCCCGCAAGTATGCTGATGGGCGAGGCCGCAGCCGACCCCGGAGCAACGGAGCCGTAGGTGATTGCCACACGCGTTTGCGACAGCGGCGCAGTATCCAGGAAGCGAACTTTTCCGTCGGCTCGTTCGACACCCAATTCCGTCCATATCGCGGGGAGATCGACGTCGTAGGGTTGATCTTTCATCTTTTCGTAAAGCGGCCGCAAAACCGGCACGCCGGTCGCTTGGTCCCCGGTATCCAAAGCTTTTTCCAGTGGCCAGTCCTGCCGAATGTCTCCGCCCGCAGCGAGGATGCCGCGTAGCGCATCGTCCAGACCTTTTCGGTTCGCCGTTTTCTGATGGATCTCAATATCCGCGAGGAAACAGAATAGCGCGCCGCCCCAATACGTTCGTCCCCAGGTGTGCGTGTGGTCGAGACCTTTATCTCCAGCGGCGGGGAGTCCCTGATGGAGGTCTCTCACCAGTTCGAACCACATTTCCGTCGCGTCCATGTGCTTCGCTCTTACGCGCGCGATCGGCTCTACATAAGTTGCGATCCCCTCTTCAATCCAATGGTGGTTGTCTGCAACGGACGGAAAAGCGAGATGCACCATTTCATGGGTCAGCATCCAGTCGGTGCCGAGATCCTGGGAAGTCGTGTTGCTGCCGACGTGAATGGTTATGAATCCGCCCTTTTCCCCAAAAGTGCGGCCGTTTCGAACACCTTTTCCATCAGCCGGAATAATGCGCAGCAAAACATGTGGGATTGGAAAATGGCCATAATAGGCGCTCACAGATTCGGCTGCCCACTGAACCCACCTGAGCAGTTCTTCCTTGGAGACTTGAAGCGAGCCCTGTTCAACAACGACATCTATTCGCGAATTTCCGATAACTATTGTCGAGGTCATTTCGTCAGCCGGAAAGGCGCCCGCGGAAGCCAAGAAGAACACGAATAGGCATAGAAGAACTACACGTCGAAACGTTTTGGAACTTGTGTTCGCATCTTTCATGAGTCGGGCGACTGCTACTTCAAGTACCGGAGGAACCGCTATCGCCGGTCGCTGAATATTCTCTCTTTCGAATCGTCCGATCGAGGAGCGTGTCCAGCGCGAATTTTCCCGGTCCGAAGATCAGTATCACCAACGACGCAAAGAGGTACATGTATGGCGCGGCAGCAGAGAACTTATCCGGGGCGGTGAAAACCGAAAGCAGGGCCTCGCGATCACCTGTGACATACGCGGTCAGCATGTTTACTGTGAGCACCAGACCGGTGAGGCGCGAGAAAAGCCCGACCGCCAGCAGCACGCCTCCCACCAGTTCGATGATCGAGACGAATAGTGCCGTCTGAGCCGGCGCCGGCAGGTTCAGGCTCGCGAAGTACTCTGTCACTTTGGCCAGATTGTGCAGCTTGCCCCAGCCATCCTCCATAAATTCCCAGCCCCAGTACAGTCGCACGAAGAGGAAGAGAAAGGGTGACTGCAAACTTGATACCGCTCTCACAAATCCGTCGTACATGCGGAGAATCTGATTCCTCGCGTCGCTCATGCAGGGCGTTCTCCTCTACGCGCCGTTCTCCGACTAATTAGCTTGCCATTCCTGGAGCTTTTCTCGTGCTGGCAGAACCAGCCGAGTGCAGCCCAGGTTTGAAACCAGTGCTGGACGTTGGCTGCGCGTTCGTCGGAAGGAATTGAGCTGGCTCTCAAAGCGCCTTCCACCGCACTCTTGAGCGGCTTGCCGTTGCGAAGAGCGCTCAGAATGGCGAACTCCTCACGCTGAAGCCGGCGAAAATAGACGGAATCGTCCATGCGATGCACGACCAAAAAGATCGGACTGGGTTTCAATTTCGCCACGGCAGAAACTCGTTTCTGGTGGTGGCGCTCGCTGAAAGCATTGCTGGCGACATCCGTGTCATCGTCCCCTTTGCGAACTTCCAGCAACAGGTCGTCAACGGGATAACGCAGGTCGAGAAGCTGCACATATGGTTGCAGCCGCAAACGAAGTTTCGCGGGGTTTGCTGACGCGAGATCTTCCGGTTTGAGCGTGGGTTCGGCGCCGCCATCGAAGGCTTCAATATCGGCCCATTCCAGGCGAACCATATCGAGAGCCAGGTTTCTGCGCCCGGCGGTCCAGGTCGGTTTTTTTCGCAGCCAGGATTCCAAGCGCGAACCCAAGTTGCGCAGAGTAAACGATTGCGAGGGGCAATCGGTGAGATAGGCCTGCGCCATGCGATCGAAGCGGCTTCCGCCAAGTACGGCGCGCAAGCCAGGAAAATCCTCGGCAAGACCTGCCAGCACACGGAACCAATACTGGCGATTATAGATTTCGAGACGCTCGAACGACGTCAGCCGAGAGTTCGGCTTGATGATCTCGGAAGCTACGGCGCGCATCGAGCGGCCATCGGGCGCGGTCGAGCGCATGCGTTCGGAAGGCGTTAGCGGGGTCATCACTGCGCGAGCCATGCGGCGTTGAAGGCTTAGCAGCTTCATACCGCTTTCGCCAGCGATGCGCTTGCCAGGAATCGATTGGCTTTCAAAGCCTCGTCGTGAACTTCGTCAAAGGAAGGGATGCTGTCGTCCCACTCGAGCAGAGTTGCCGTGTGGCCGACGCGTTCGATGGCGCGTTCGTACAATTTCCAAACAGGATCGATCACGGGATGATCGTGGGTATCGAGAATGTACTTCTTGTATTTTGAATGGCCCGCAATGTGGATCTGCGCGACTCGCTCGGCCGGGACGCTGTTGACGTAGGTGTACGGGTCGAAGCTGTGATTCCGCGAAGACACGTAAATATTATTCACATCCAGGAGAATTCCGCAGTCGGCTCGCTCGACCACTTCGTTCAGGAATTCCCACTCGGTCATCTCGGAAACGTGAAATTCCGCGTAGCTGCTCACGTTCTCCACCACCACCGGGACTTCCACAAAATCGCGAACCTCTCGAACTTTTTGCGCGGTGATTCGCGCAGCTTCAAAAGTGTAGGGCATGGGCAGAAGATCGTGCGTGTAGCGGCCATCCACGCTTCCCCAGCAAAGATGGTCCGATAGCCAGGGCGTCTTGGTGCGCTGCACCAGCGTCTTCAGCCGGCGGAGATGTTCTTTGTTCGGGCGCTCGGCCGAGCCGAAATACATGGAGACGCCGTGCTGCACCACTTTGTATTGTTCCAGGATTTGATCGAGGATGTGCAGGGGGCGCCCGCCATCGATCATGAAATTTTCGGAAATGATTTCAAACCAGTCCACCACCGGTTTGCGCGTCAGGATGTGATGGTAATGCGGCGCGCGCAAACCAATCCCGATTCCATAATCAGTAAAATTGTTAAACCGATTTGCAGGCATTTGTTGCTCCGAAGATCCCGAAGGAGTGTCGAGGGCCGGTACAACGAAGTCCGGCCCCAGGCAGGACAACTTTTGCTTTGCTGCTAACGCTCCGAAGAGCGTTATTCCGGCATCTTTGAACCGTCTGTTGCGCAACCACCCTTGCCCTTGCAAGAGTTCTTGCCCTTACAGCCGTTGTCGCTCGATTTACATCCACCGTTGCCCTTGCAAGAATTCTGACCCTTGCAAGCATGCTTTTCCTTCACCTTAGAGTCTGCCGGCTTCTGATCGGATTGAGCAGCCAGCCTCACACCGGACAGAAGATTGGATGCTTGAATTGTCGCGCCGGTGCCAGCCAAAAGGCCTGCAAGTGCGGCGCCAGCAACTAGAGCTTTCTTCGATTTTGTCATTTCCCGAATTACCTCCTATTGAGTTTGGACTGCAACCGCTCCTATTGTTACTACGCCATCCGAGAGAGTTCGGATGTTCTTGTTGGGGTTGATTTTGTCAGACGGGCTGGATCCAAGCCCCGGTGTAATCCGGGGAACTGCCGTGGGAGCATAACCCAACCAATCGGTCGCCGACAATAACTATTACCGCTCTGGCTGGGGGATGCGCCGCGGAAACGTGACAGGAAATTAGACGTGCAAATCCGTAATCAAGATAGGAGAAAGAGGCTCAAAGGGCGAAAATATCTGGAGCGGGATAAGAGAATCGAACTCTCGCCTCCACCTTGGCAAGGTGGCGTACTACCACTATACGAATCCCGCTCGGATGAGAACCCTGTAATTCCCAATTATTTATAGCATGGCGCAAACACTCGAACAAGCTTCCAGCGTAGCGAGTGTCGCACGAACAAATGAAGACCGGGTCGCGCAGGGGGAATGCGCGACTTGTCCTTAATCCACCTCAAGGATCCGGGCGGCTTTGACGATCGGAGATTTCTTCTGCCGTTGCGCAAAACGCTGGGCGCGCTCGCGGTCAATGTAGACACGGGCGAATCTTTCGCCGTCATGGTAAAACACGGTGACCTGCCAGTGCTGGTGTTTCCGCCTTCTATCATGGCGCATGCGATTCGACTTCTTTGCTCTCTTCTTTTTCTTCTTCACGATAAACAGGCCCTCGCGTCTCCAAACTATTGCAAGTTTAGTGGCGGCGCGCAAGTGACTAGTTAAGAGTTAACGCCGGAATACTTTTTGGTACGGTATTAACCTGGAGATTGCTCCATATCGAAACAATCAGGCCGCACGGCTAGGCACAGCTGGAACTTTCATCTTTGCGCTAACGTAATATCAAGTGAGAGACGATAAAAGCGCTGGAGGGAGCCATGGTGATGTGCTTAGAGCGCGGGCTAGAAATCGAAGACTTGAGAAATCACTCGCAGGACATGATCATGCAGCTTCGCGATGCTTTGGCCGGCGGTGCCACAGTAACTCCTGACCCGAAACGGGCGGGCTTTTATGAGGTGAAACGGCGCGAGCAGTTATTTTACATATACATTTCACCCGATACGGGGAAGGTTCTGTTAATTGCGGCTTGGCCGCACGAGGAAGCCTTGGTTTGTGAGGCGGGAGCATCAGCGTGATTCAGTAGCGTCTAATTGGGTGTGCCGGAGAGAATCAAGTCACTAGGCTTCAAGTTCAGCTGGGTCAGAATCTGCTTGTCAAGTTTGAAAATGGACGGACTTTCGCTGGTTCTGGCGTACACGAAGCCGTCGGATTCTTTCGATAGCTGAATGGTCAATTTTTTGGCGGATTTGTCGGTTAAGACAGCCTGGAACTCGGGTTTAGCCAGCATGGCGCGGATATTCGGCGCGGGCTGGTCAAAGACTTGCTCCGCGCGCGCCTCTTCCAAGGGCGTGATTAACTTCGCGATATCGGCCGCTTTTCCCTTCTGATCGACAGGTTCTTCCATGATCCATTCAAATTCCGATTTGCGCGTACAGATAATCGTACCGTTCGCATTATGTATTTCGACGCGATTCAAAGCGGCGGGATCGAAGTGCGCGAATTTTTTGTCGCGCAAATCGTTGTAGTTTTCGGCCAGTTTTTTGTAGAGATCCTCAGAAATGCGGAAAATCACGGGCCGGGAGGTATCTCGCGCGAAGTATTGATCGCCGTCTTTTTTGCCGACGATCAGCGTGGAGCTCTTTCCTTTGTCATCCAAGGTGGTCAGGGAGACAGCCGGATTAGCTAAACCATACTTCGCCAGATTATCGGATGACTCGCTGGCGACCGCAGTCCATTTCGCCGAACCAACGCCGGCGAGAAGCGCGCTGATATTTCCAGCGTCGCCGCGTGAGCCGGCGGGCTTGGTAAATTCCCACTCATCCTTTTCTTTCTTTGCCGCGAGCTGCCCGGAAGGATTCTTAAGGTCGAAGGAGAGGACTTTATCGCTCGCGGCGTGCAACACGTCACGATCTCGCAGGTCTTGAAGAGACTTGTCGGAGCTGATCAGAAGCGATTCCGGAAGGAGCGCGACATCTTTGGCGCTGTCCACAATCGAGTAGACCGAAACTCCAATAAAATCCTTTTTGCCGAATGCCACGGTGTGCTTTGCGCCGCTCCCAGCCTGGAATTCCAGTGAAATGGCCGGCGGGTCAAGACCAAAGACTTTCAACCGGTCAGGCGTGCCGGGTTCCGTTTGCGCGATACGGGCGCTGGATAGGCCGTCAATTATTCCGTCCAAGGACGCCTGATCGGCCCGTGTTTCGATCGGCTGAGTGATTTGCCAGACCCCGTCGCGCTTCTGAAAGTGCAGGGTGGCATCGGGGTTTCCGGGATGCTTGATAACGAGCGAGGTTATGTCTTGGGACTGAATGGAGAACGCGAGCTTCGCCGCGTCCGCGGGCGGCTTCTCACTTTCCTTCTGGCTGCGGCGCCAGTCGAAGTAGTAGACAGCGGCGCCCAATGCGATGGCGCCGAGAAGCAAGAATAAGGTCGTCTTCTTAATCATTGATGTATTTTCGGCGAGCGCGGATTACCGGCGCTTCCACCAGATATAGACTCCCGAAAAAATCACGATACCGGGAAGAATAATAAGGTCGAGCCACGTAAGGGCACTGCTCTGACCTTGCGTAAGAGTAACGCGGCGGTTCGTCTGTGATTTCGGGCGGATGGAGATCAGGTTTTCGTCCTGAGCAAGCCAATCGATCGTGTTATAGAAGAGGTCGCCGTTCTTCTGCAGGCCTACATATGGATTCGCGGCAAATGTCGAGTTACCAATCACAACCACGCGAGCTTCGCCGCCTTCTGCTTTGCGCGAAGCAGCCACACCGAGCGACAGGGGACCGGCTGTATCTGGATTGAACGTCAATTTATTTTGACCCTGTTTCAAATTTGGAACAGTGAAACTCTGTGGCGAAGTCTTCAAGAGTTCAACAATCTGAGGATCCGTCTTGGATTTGTCCGCGATGGATACAGTGCGTGCCAAGGGGAAAAACGTCATTGAGCGAGCAAAATTCTTCGTGATTGGGCTTTCGCCGAAAGTAGTGACCAGCGGGATCGCCGGGCCCGCACCCAGCAGACTGCCGACGCCGCTTGAGTCGATCACCACGTTGTCTCCCACATTCGTGTTCCATGCCTGGAAGATTTCACCAAGTTTCGGATCAGTCTGGGGGTCAACGAGAATCAGGCCTTTGCCCGATCCGGCCAGATATTGGTTGAGCATTTCCGCTTCCTGCGGAAAGAATTGCTGGGT
>PLZZ01000062.1:0-13258 GCA_003153585.1 Acidobacteriota bacterium
GGAGGTGTGCCAGCAGCGCGTGGAGCGTGGCCTGAAGGTTTGCCATCACCATGGCCGAGCCCACGCCCTTCCCCTCCACATCCGCGACGACCGCCAGAATCGTGTCCGGAGCCAGAGGTATGAAATCGTAATAGTCGCCACCGGCTTCCAGCGACATTTTATGCGAGACCGCTATGTCAAAGCCCTCCAGTTGCGGAGGGTGTTCGGGCAGCAGGCCTACCTGAATGCTGCGCGCCAGCGCGAGGTCTCGCTCCATCCTTTGCTNNCCGATGGTTTCGCCATCCTTATTCCGAATGGGAAGACAAAGGAGCGACTTCGTGCGGAAACCGAGACGCAGATCGACTTCCGATTCGAACCGCGGGTCCGCGTAGGCGTCAGCCAGATTTATTGTGTCGCCGGTCGCCGCCACGCAACCCGCAATCCCCCGGCTAATCGGTAGCCGGATTTCATGCTGGTCGAGGCCCATTCCCACCAGCGACCAGATTTCATTGCGCTCGTGATCGATCAAGAAAACGGTCCCGCGCTCTGCTCCCGTCTGGCGAGTCGTGAGCTGCAGAATGATGTTCAGCAATTCCGCAAGATCGAGCGTGGAATTCAGACGCTTGGTAGCTTCGACAATGGTGGAGAGTTCGATAACCGCATTGCGACGTTCGCTGCTTTCCAGCGCAACCTCCGCGTATCGCCTGAACAAATCCAGCCAGATTCGCGTTTTTTCGTCGAGCGGCTCTTTCAGCGACGCCTCAAGAACACCAACTGGATCTCCCTGGCGTCCCAGGAGCCACGTGCGGCTCTTTCCGTTCTTGCCGGGAGCTTTACCTTTCAAAATCTTTTCTATCCCGGCCAAGTCCGCTGCAGGAAGCGCACCGCTTTCTTGCCAGATCGTCGGTGTGCCATTGACCACGCGCCAGAGGCGTGCGCCGTCGAGCCGGCCGGGTGCCGCCAACACGCGCACCATCTGCGCAGCAAGTTCTCCCGGTTCGATCTCCGGATTCAGAACCGATACAACCTGTTCGAGAGTCTCCAGAGCCGTCGCCGGAGTTATCCGCGCCGTTGTCTTCCGCTTCATCCGCCATTTCCCTTGTACTGAATCACGAGGATCGTGATGTCGTCCGACTGTGGTGCGCCTTCGGTGAAGGCTCTCATGCCTTCCCGGATCGTGTCTCCCAACTGTTCTACCGTGGTGCCCTTAAAATCTTCCATGATGCGCCGCAGCCGCGCCTCTTCAAACAATTCGTTACTATTGTTGGACGCTTCGGAAACGCCGTCCGTGTAGATCACCAGAAAATCGCCGGCTTCCACTTGCACGCGGGTACTTTGATACTCCGCCTCCGCAAACATTCCAACTGGAAAATTAGCCGATCCCAATCCTTCCAACCCTCCCGCCTTGCGCAGCAGCAATGGCGGGACGTGGCCAGCATTCACGTATTCGAAACGCCCCATCTTGTCCAGAACACCGTAGAAAACCGTGGCGTAACGGTCGTCGCCGCTGCGCTCGCATAAATACTGATTCACGCGCGAAAATACGCTGGGGAGCGCGATGTCCATCGCCGCCGTGGTAAAGAAGACTCCTTGCAGCAGCGTGGCAAGCAAGGCTGCGGAAACTCCTTTTCCGGAAACATCTCCGACGAAGAATCCGTAACGTCCGCCGCCAAGACCAATTACGTCAAAACAATCGCCGCCGACGGAGTGGCAGGAAAGCGTGGAGCCGGTCACAGACAGTTCTGTAGTGTTAGGGAGCGCTTTCGGAAGCAAGGTTTTCTGAATCTGGCTCGCGATTTCGATCTCGTGGTCCAGCCGCTGTTTGGCTCGCGAGGAAGCGAAAAGCCGCGCGTTCTCGACAACCGTCGCCGCCTCCCGCGCCAGGCTGCGCAGAACCTCCCGATCGAGGTCCGTAAACGCGCTCGAGGGAACGTGGCTATCAAGGTACAGGACACCAAGCAACTCCCCCTGGCGCGTGGAAATTGTCGCATCGAGGGTTTCAATCATGGGCAGCTTGTCGATTGGGATGGCTACGACCGTATGTAACTCCAGCCGCGCGACGCTTTCTTGCTGGCTCATTCCGCCNNTGCGCGTCGCGCGCCACAATCATATTCAGTTCGCCGCTTTCGTTGGCCAAAAGCAGCACGCCGCGTTCTGTGCGCGTCACCTGAATCGCGGCATCCACGACCGCGGTCAGCACGTCCTCGAGCGAAAGTCCCGTGCCCAGAGTCCTTGCAACTTCAAGCAGAACGCCTAAATGATAAAGTTCGCGCGACCCGGCATGCGTGGGCGCCGGGGCTTCCACACGCTCCACCAGCTCCTCAATCGTTGCTCCCTGCCCCAAAAAAGTCAGCTTGTAGGAATCGGGCATCCCAAAATCTATGGAGTCTTTGGGCTGAAGCTCGTGGCGGAGAACTTTCTCGCCGTTGACGAAAGTCCCGTGGCGGCTGCCCATGTCTTCCAGCACCATGGTGCCGTTCACGGAAATAATCTGCGCCTGCTGACGGCTGATGCGGCTATCGCGAAGGGTCAGCTCGTTGCCCGCCTGGCGGCCGATCCGAAACGGCGTGGTTCCCACGGGCACTTCACGATGGGCTCCATTAGGTTCAATTACAACGAGTCGAGGTACACGTGGCATAGGTTTGGGCTTGCGCAGCCTAACCCGGAACGAATCGCGCCCAGGCGCAACTGGCAGTCATGGCACATGGTAGGTAAAGTCGGGGCCGAAGTAAATAGCGGACGACGCGAGTAGCGACAAAAGTTGCTGAGAAGTGAAAATGTGTTCCAGAGCCCAAGGAAGGGTATTCGCTAGGCAGACCGCAAAGGATGCGGCTGAGTCTGCAATGCATGGCTTAGCCGCCGAATTGTTTCCCGCAGACGCACGGCAAGATCGACGATCGTCCGGAGACGCTGTGCGTCGGTGACGGACATGTGGTCGCCATGGGCTAAGACCAGCTCAGCATTGCCGAGTATGCCGGTCAATGGGTTATTGATCTCGTGGCGAAAAATTTCTGCGACGTCGAATGGCAGTTCTCCCCAAAATTGCGCGCCGGGGATATCCGAGCGCTCCGCCCAGCGTGATCTGCGTTCCAGGAGGCTCGCAGCCAGTGGCAGGAAATCTCCGACCTGAGCCACGAACTCCACATCTCCTCCGGCGACCAGCTGGGAGATTTCTGTTTGCCGCTCTTGCGGTGCGAGCAGAATCACGGGAGCAACGTCGATCAATTGACGAAGTGTCTCCGCGGGTGGCAAATCTTCCAAGAGGTCGTCGGCCATCACAATTACGCGCGGAGCGCCGAGTTTCGTCTGCTCGTATACTCGCGCCAGTGTGGGGACAATTAGAACGGAACCCGGTTTCGCCGTGCGTTCCGCTGCGTCAAGAAAACGTCGCGCGAGATCAGGGTCAGCTATACCGAGCAGGACATCCGGTTTTCCACCATTCATTGCCACTCTTCCCGTCGGCCTCATGGTTCCTATTCACTTCCCAATTCGGATCGGCTTTTCGTTGCGCCTGCGGAATACGACGTCTTTTCCGTCTGTCGAGTTTTTTGCAGTCTGCAATTAACCGCGAGCTTCAGTTCCTCCACCAGAAACGGCTTCGAAAGGTAAGGGAGCTTGTTCGCTTCAAGAAATTCCAAAGTGCGTGGCGCCAAGGTATCGCCGGTGACGAAAATTATGCTTTGGTGCTCCGCACTCCCAGCCCGAACCAACGTGTCGTAAAATGCCGGACCGTCGAGACGCGGCATTCGAAGATCGCAAAGGACCAGGTCGTAGGTGCCGCGCGAGAGGCGTGTCAGACCCTCCTGGCTGTCAAGAACGGCTTCCACTTGGTGACCTTCTTCGCGCAGGACATCTACCATCAGCTGTGCGACGGTAGGCTCATCTTCGACCACCAGTATCCGCCCTCTTGTCGTATCGACTTCCCGCTCAGCCCTCCGGGACAGCTTCGACTCCGGATCTCTGGGTTGCACGGGAACTAGCGGCAGCTCCACCACAAATCGGGCGCCCACTCCGGATTGGTTTTCAAACGTAACTTCGCCGCCGTGTTGATGCACGATTCCATAAACGATTGAAAGTCCTAGCCCGGTGCCAACATCCGGCGGCTTGGTCGTAAAGAAGGGATCGAAAATCCGCGATCCGACTTCGGTGGGAATGCCCGGACCATCATCGGTGACTTCCAGGGAAATTCGATTGCCTCCGATGCGATGCGTGCGGATCCAGACGTGGCCCTGTCCCCGGTCTTCGAGCAAAGCCTGTTCTGCGTTTGCCAACAGGTTTAACACAACTTGCTGAAGTTGATGCGGATCGGCCATGGTTTCCGGCAGGTTCGGGGCAAGGTCGCATTCGACAACGATATTCTCCACTCGCAGTTCGTAACTCCGCAACGCCAGTGTCCGCTCGACAATCTCGTTCAGATTCACGCGTATGCGCTCAGGTTTGTTCTCGCGCGCAAAGTAGAGCAAATTTTTCACGATCCTCCGAGCGCGCTCGGCTTCCTCAAACACTTTTCTAGCTTCTGAAAGTTGAGACGGCGTAAGGCCGTGCCCAAGCAGCAACTGTCCGTAACCCATTATCGTGGTCAGCGGATTATTCAACTCGTGAGCAATTCCGGAAACCAACTGGCCCAGGGCCGCCATTTTTTCCGTTTGCAGCAGCTTCGACTGAATATCCCGTTCGCCGGTAACGTCGCTATACAGTTCCAGCCAGCCTATGCGCCGACCTTCGCTGTCGAGCACCGGCCGGGAAAACCGTTCGAGAACGCGGTTTGAAGGCCGCGTCATTTCGAGTTCGTCGTGCCGTGGCACTCCGTCTCCCGCGGCGAACATTTTCCATGGCGCTGAAAAAATGTCGGGGTCCCGGAATCGCTTCGCCACCAGGCTCTCCAGCTCTTCAAACCTCTCCAATTTTCGGAGTTGTAATATATCCAGCGAGAAATATTGAGCAAACCGGGCATTGGAGAATCGCAAGCGCCCGGTCGGATCAAAGAGCACGATGGCAACTTCTACGGCGTCCAGGACGCTCAAAATTTCAGCTTCCAACTGCCGCGCCTTTCTTTCGGCGCGCTGCACGAGAGATCCGTCTTCCAGACAGAGCAACAAACTTTGGGAACCGGGCAGCGCAGCGCGCAGCGTGATCCTGATCGGAAATCCCGTCGTGAGCATTGCATCGCGCGTGGCTAAAGCGCTCGACGTGTCTGCCTGTGTGGTGAACTCGCTAAAATCCACCGTGGATGGCGTGGCGAAGAAATCCAGCAATCCTGCGTGTGAGGTACTTGAGTCTTTTAGGCGCAGAAGTTCGCGCGCTCGAAGATTAGCCTGCTGAATCAAGCCCTTTCGATCTACAACGATTAAGGCCTCTCCGCTGGAGTCAAACACGGCATTGAATCCGGAGTCCGCAACAAGCGGGAGCTGCGCCTGGGAGGAGTTCGAAGCGGTATGCGGATTGCTACGCGCATTTCCTGCCGTCCAGTCCGCGCTCTTCATCGCGCCGTCACCAGCGCGCCTCAATAATCCAATAGCCGCAAAGAAGCGCTGCCCCCACCGTCAGGCCATAATCCACGACGCGGCGGGCCAACCCTCTCCAGACTAATCCCTTCCCTGCAGCCGATTCGATTCGCATGCACAGTCCATTGCATAAGCTTGACCATGTCAGGTAATTTTTATGTTATTTAGTTTCAGTGTGTTGGAAGTACTCACCTGGAGAAATTAGAAACGTTATTCCCGCTTCGAAACAAGCTCTCCCTCTGCAGGAATCCCGTCTCATTCAACACGCAAGACAAATCGCAGTTCTATCTTGCGGCCGGAGGGTATTTCATAAACTCGTCTGGGCTTGGACCTCATACTGCTTCAATTTGCGATAGAGAGTGGTTTTGCCGATGCCCAGGAGACGTGCGGCAGCCAGTTTATCGCCACCAGATTCACGGAGGGCGCGAAGAATCGCCCGCCGTTCGAGTTCTTCGAGCGGCAACAGTTCATCGTTCTGCGGCAAGCGTTCGCCGCTGGCGTGCTGAAGATTGGATGGAAGATCACCCACGTGCAGAATCGGGCCGGAGCCCAGCGCTATGGCTCGCTCGATGGCATTTTCAAGTTCCCGCACATTCCCGGGCCAGTCGTAGCCCATTAAACGCGCAACGGCATCTTCAGAAATTGTGCGAGTTTTGCCCTGGGCCTCGGAGTATTTTTCAAGGAAGGAATTCACCAGAATGGGAATATCACTCTTCCGTTCGCGCAAAGGCGGCAGCTTGATTTGAACGACGTTCAGCCGAAAATAAAGGTCCTGCCGGAAACCACCCTGCCGAACTGCGGTCTCCAGATCGCGATTTGTCGCGGCGATGATCCGCACGGAAAGCGGAAGGCGGGCCGTCGAGCCCACCGGCCTGATTTCTTTCTCCTGCAACGCCCGCAGTAGTTTTGCCTGAAGGTCCACAGGAAGATCCCCAATTTCATCCAGAAACAGTGTTCCGTTATCCGCCACTTCCATTAATCCCGGCTTGGTCTGATGTGCGCCGGTAAAAGCCCCTTTCACATAGCCGAAGAGTTCCGCTTCGATCAATGTTGGCACCAACGCGGAGCAATCCACCGGGACGAACGGCTTGGCCTTCCGCACTCCTGAAAAATGGATGGAGCGCGCCACCAACTCTTTGCCGGTTCCACTTTCACCCAAAATAAGCACCGGGTAGGTATGCTGGCTTACTTTTTCGATGAGCCGGTACACTCGCTGCATCTTGGGCGAAACGCCTATCAAACCCGCGAAGCCCGGCCGCGTCCGAAGCTGTTCCCTGAGTATGCGATTTTCCTGGTTCACCTCGAGCAAGCGGACTACCCGCTCCAGCTTGCTGCGTAATTCTGGGACATGGAAAGGCTTCGTCACATAGTCTGCAGCACCCATGCGCGTAGCCTCGACGGCGCTCTCAATCGTCCCATACTGCGTCAACACCATCACCGCTGCCTGCGGATAGGTCTCCTTCACGCGCTTGAGCAATTCAATTCCGCCCAGTTGGGGCACCCGCAAGTCTGTGATGACGATATCAACAGAGGATTGATCGAGAATATCGAGAGCTTGTTCGGTCGTAGAAGCCAATTTCGTGCGTAAACCGGATTCGCTCACGACGTCACGACAAAGATTTCTTGTTGTGTCTTCATCGTCTACAATCAATACCGTCACCGGCACAACCCTTTCGACTGCGAAACTCGCCTCGGTCCCACTCGCCATTGGTTAATTCCTTATCTGCAGATTAAATTCCGACTTGCTAATGCAAAATGCATACCGTTTAGGAACATTAGCCGAGACGCTGAAACCAAAGGTCTTAGATAGCAAAAGGAATGGGTGCAGTGCGGAGTCTAGTGCCAATTTGGGAAGCTTAACAAGTCGTAATACTACGGAATCTGGGTAAGTGCTGACACCAGCATTATTTACACGTCATCCAAGATTGGGAACGGATAATGTCCAACGATTCCGAAAATGGCTTTGATCCACCATTGGTCTTAGATTTATTTTCCCGCCGGTTCTGATTCGAACCTATCCGCCGCTGATTGGCCCAGCAAATCCAAAATGTACAGGCCATCGTTAGCGGAGCCGAGGTAAACGAACTGTCCGTTCATCCCGTTTGCGAGCATGGTGAATTGATCGTCAGCGCTCCAACCATCTAATTCCTTCACGCGCGTCCAACTCACTCCCTCATTTCGAGAAATAAACAGCCCACGATCCCGTACTGAAACCAACCAGACACCCGGACGAATCAGCAGATCGTCGGGAGCGGCCGCGGGCAATCCATCCTGGAACCTTTCCCAGCTAGCCCCGTCGTCCCGGGAAATGTACAGTCCGTTCCTCGCCGCAGCTATGAGTGTATCGTCGGCCGTCCATTCAAGACGGATGGCGCCCCCCGAATCGAGCGGCAAATCGTGCCATTTCCAGGTTCGACCCGCATCGTCCGAAAAAATCATCGCGTTAGAAGAAACGATTCGCAATCGTTGCGAGTCGCTCGACACTCGAACTGAATTCACTGCCAAGTTAGCAGAACTGAAAGAAAGCGCAGACCACGCCTTGCCATTATCAGACGTGAAAAATAATCCCTCTTGGGTCGCGGCAAAACATTCCGCCTCGCCGCATGCTAAGTCGTTAACCACTGCGTCAAATCTTCGGGCGGGAGTTGCACGTCGTTCTGTCCTGCTGGTTACAACTTCGGGCTGTTCTACAAGCGCTCCCAGCCGCGTCCATTTGCGAGTCTGCGAGTCAAATCGGGCGAGACCGCCGGACGCTAGCGCCGCTAACCAGCCTCCGGGCGAAGAAAAAATCCGTGTTACGGCGTTCGCATTCAGCCCGGCGCCGATTGCCGACCAGGTGCGACCCCCGTCTTCCGACTCGACGGGAGAATCGACTGAATTCGCAAGAACCGCGGCAATGCGCCCAGGCTTATCCGCATCAATCGCCAGTGAAACGATCCGCCGGTGATGAAATCCTTCGTTCAGCTCCCGGAAATGATCTCCGCCGTCATCGCTTGCCAGAACTCCACGCTGCTCCGTTCCAATCAGCACGCGGATTTGGTCTTTAGAAAATTCCGGGGTTGAAGATTCCGATGTGTCGCCGCCGGCGGCCAAAGTCCCGGCACTGGCCTCAACTACAAGCGAGTTGATTACCCAATCTCCAGGAGAAACGCGCCACCATCGTGCGCCGCTATTGGTCGTCTTCCAGAGCCCTTCCGTAGTCCCGGCAAATAGCACGGCGGGATGCAACGGGTCCTGGCGAATAACCGGCGTGCGGCGCGACGAAAACGGAATGCCCTCGATCTTCTTCCAGTAGGAACCGGCGTCTTCGCTTCGATAAATTCCCGAGCATGCGCTGGCAAATACTCGCCGCGGGTTCGAGGCGTCCACGGCCAAGCTCAGAACATCCGAATCGTCGATCATCCCGCTATGGATGGGCGTCCATTTTTTCCCCGCGTCCACTGTTTTCCAAGGCAGATGGAATGTTCCGGCATAAATGATCCCGGGATCCCGCGGGTCAATCGCGAGCGAATCAAAATTGCGCAGCTCCGAATCTCCTGCAGGTGTGATCTGTTCCCAATTTCTGCCGAGATCGTTCGAGCGGAAAACGCCATCGAGCGCTCCGGCGATAAGAACGTTAGAGTCGGACTCCGATTGCACCAGCGCCCGAATTGCGTGACCCGCAAGACCCAATGCCTGCCACGTCACGCCGTAGTCAAGGCTTACAAAAACTCCGCCGCCCTCGCCATTTGGTTCCCTGGTCCACAGAGATGCGAAAAGCGTGCGGGAATTGACCGGATCGACGATGATCGCGGTGATCACGCCATTCGCAGGTCCTATTAGCCCGAGTGACTGCCAATGTTCACCTGCATCCTGCGAGCTGAAAATGTAGCCGTCCACTGTTCCCAGATAGAGCACGTTGGGCCGGGACGGATCAGCCGCGAGCGACCGTACGTCTCCACCCAGTGGCCCCAAAGATGTCCAGGTCTGTGCAAACGTGTTCCCGCAAAGGGCAAAAAAACTGAAGAAAACGGCCATAACCACTAGGCGTCGATAAATTCGGGGACTCATGTCATTTAGATGTCGAGTCTTGTATGCCGGGCACAATTTGCTTCGGGGGATCGAGGATCTGCGTTGCAATTTAGGGACCGAACGCCAGAAGCTCCCCGGGTTAGGAGTGCCCCACGATCGGCTGGCGTCTTCGAGCGCGAAGAAGTGTGATCCTCGGCTCCGTCTGCAGCCGTCTAGGACGGAGCATTTTCGAGCCGCCTAGATGTTCAGAACGTTGCGCCGTCCGGCACCAGGATAATTTCCACACGGCGTCCTTGCTTTCCCGCGTCCGTGTTCGTTCGAACTTCAACGCGCGAAGTATCCACACTCTTTTTCTCGTTTAGATACTTTTTGGCGCTGTCCGCTCGCTCNNACGTTATCCGCGCGGGCGCTGTTCAGCGCGAACGCGCATTCACTGATTTTACTGGCTTCCGGAGGAGGCGCTGGGGCCTGCACCGTGACCGTCGTCGAGCAATCGCAAGCGCTGTGTACACCGTTTTCCGCGCGGCCCGTCACCGTATAAGTTGCGGGGGCCAATCCCGAAGTGTCGAACTGCACGCTGGCCCCGCTTCCAATGATCTGCCCAGCGTTTGCCTGCCAGGTGTACGTGAGGGGTGTTCCAGACGCATCGTTCACTGTTGCCGTGATCGTTGGGCGTTCGCCCGCGATTACGGTAGCGGGATTCGCAGAACAACTCATTGTAGGCGCGGCCGCAGCCGGCTTCGGCTGCACCGCGACGGAACTCGAACAGCTCGCGCCTTTGCCCGCGCCGTTATCCACTCGCGCCGTCAGGCTATAGCTCCCGCCAACGACGCCCGTCGAATCCCATCGGACATACGGCCCGGTGCCGATGATTTTCCCGCCCGAAACCGTCCAAGAATAATTCAGCGGACGTCCGTTGGCATCGGTCGCTGCAACAGTCGCCGTGACGAAGTCGTTCGAGCCTTCCATCACCGACGTTTTGTCCGCCGAGCACGTGGCCGTCACGTTGTCCGGCGGCAGCGGCTTTTCGGGCCAGCGCGCGAACGCAAGTTTCACCACAAACCCGTTGCGGTCCTCGTGATTTGTCAGGTTCAAGTTGTAGCGGTAGCCAACGTCCAGCGCCAGATTCTTCAGCGCGTACAGGCGGAAACCCATCACGCTATCTACCGGATCTCGCGCGCCTTGAGTCGTGTTCTGAATTCCTTTGCCCACATAAATCAGGCCGTCATATTCCGTGATGATCTGGAAGCGCTTGTCGGGAAATATCTGCAAACCTATGCCGACGGGCATTTGATCCGCAAGTTTCAAGACTCCTGGCGTGGGAACGCCGTTAAATTCGACGGTGTAATTCGATTCGCGCGTGAAGCGGTACGCCCAATTGACCGTCGCCAGAATGCTGCGATGGAACAGGGTCTTGCTGGCCTCCAGGCCGAGGCCGTAGTTGAACGTTCCCATTTGCACTTCATTCGAAAGCAGAGTCGAAAACCCTGTCTGCGTGGGAATATAAAAGTCATTTCGAATCGAAAGGCTGAATGGTTTCCCGCGTTTTTCGGAGAGCAAGCCAATCTTGAAACCCAAATCTATTTCCCCGATCCCCCCGCCATTGTGCGAAGCAAACGGAAAATCCTCCACATAAGCCGGCGCGCAACCGGTGCATGGAAGGAAAGACTGATAAATCGTATTCCGGTATTGCAGGCCGTTCGTGGAGTTTAAGCTCAGCAAACTCGGCTGGTCCACGTGGATGTGCTCGTCCGCGTCGATCGAAAGGAAGGCGGTAAACCAATTCGTGATTCCCACTCCAAATGACGGGATCACCTGCAGGACCGTGATATCTCCCGGCATCCGCGAGATTTTGTTCACACCGGCGACGATATCGAACCCACCCTTCGGAAGCGTGTCGCCGGTCCCGAGAGTGAAAAGCCCCGGCGTACCATCCAAAGCAGGCATCGGAACCCATTTGCGTTGCTGGGGTACTTCGTCATCGGCGGAAGCGTTGGACGCAACAGGCAGGGGCGTAGCCGCTGCCGGAGTTGCACCGGCGTCTGGCGCAGCCTTGGCGTCCGTCGACGCGGCATCCTTCTTGGAGTTTGGGTCGCTAGCGGACGATGCCGGTGTGGCGCCGTTCTTGTCCTTCGGCTTATCGTCATCAGCGAAGCTCGCGGTAGAAATCAGTAAAAGTGCCGACAAAGATAGAATCGCTGCACGCGCTCCCAATTTCATNNTACGCACCCGCAGATTTGACGCCGGGACCCAACAAGGCTGGCAGCGAGGCTACCTCAAGCAAATCGCTGAAAGCTGGACGAGTATAATTCACGCCTGCCAGTTCCAAAACTATTTTTTGCAACTCCTTCGCCCCGGCCGGGTTCATATTCATGGATGGCCGGGCCTCTCAAGGTGCCCAAACGTCATCTGAACATAGTAGTCAAAGTACTATCCGCTTTCTCTCCGGCGAAAGCGCTAAACCAAATAGAATGGGGAGGAGTTCATGCCACGCGTAACGCCGCTTCTGGTGGTGCTAGTTCTTTTGAGTTTCGGCGGATTGCCGGCTTACACTCATGCGCAAGATTCCGCTTCGCAAAACCCCGGCGTCGCGCCGTACGAAGTACATGCCGGAACACGCTTTTTAGTCTCGCTCCACGACAAACTGAGCACGAAGGAAGATAAGGCTGGGAGACACTTCACCGCCCGAACTCTAGAGGAAATCGTGACCGCGGACGGAACGACTCTGCCGGCGGGAGCGGAAGTTCGCGGGCATATCGACAAAGTGCTCGCTGCGGGCAAGACTGGCCGCGCGAAGCTGTGGCTCGCTTTTGACGACATACACACTCGCGATGGCTGGGTTCCACTTGTCGCGGAGTTAATTGATACGCCCGGAATTCATTCCATTCGAGTGCTGTACCAGCACGAGGGCGAAATCGAAGCCACTTCCAGTAACCACCAAACCGAGGCCGAAGCAGCGGCTGCCGGCGCGCTTGCTGGTGGCGCCGTAGGCATGGCCGCCCACAACAATAAGGACGCGGCGATCGGCGCAGCCATCGGCGCCGCTACCGCGTTTATGGTCACCTCCGGCATCGGCCAGGAACTGACTCTCGACGCGAATACAAAACTCGAGTTGATACTCGAACGTCCGCTCCGTGTCGGGCGCACCTAAGTAGCTTCGACCTAGCGCCGCCGCGCGTGCACGCCGGCCTCGACGGAATGGTGTGTTCCCTTGGATTTACGAGGAACTGCTGATAGATTCAGTTGTTAATGCCTCCCGAGAAGCCATCGCAGCAGCGCATATTAATCGTTGAAGACGAGGACAACGCCCGCAAGGGCTACGAAGCCCTTCTTCGCAAGTGGAGCTTTGAGGTGCTAGGTGTCGCCAGCGGCGAAGAAGCCCTGGCCAAGTTCCAGGATTTTCAACCCAGCGTCATTCTTGCTGACGTCGAGCTTCCGGGTATGAATGGCTTGGATCTGCTGGCTCATCTCGGCGAGGAAATCCAGCGAATTCCTGTAATTATCATCACCGGGCGCGGCAGCGACGAGCGCGTGGTCCAAGCAATAGACGCCGGCGCTTATTGGTATATCGAAAAGCCTCTGAAGCCGCCTGTTTTGAGAGCTCTGCTCGATCGCGCGTTTGGACGAGTACGCGACCAGCAAGCCGTGGCCGCCTTGACGCGTGATCTGCGAAGCGCGGGAAAGCTGGGCGTTCTCGTCGGCACTTCACCGGCTATGCAGGATGTGATGCGCCAGGTGGAGATGGCTGCACCTTCCACTGCCTC
>PLZZ01000062.1:13303-17984 GCA_003153585.1 Acidobacteriota bacterium
GGCGGCACGCTGCTGCTTGACGAAATCGGCGAAATGCCCGCGCAAACACAGGCTAAACTGCTGCGTGTTCTCGAAGACCGCAAGGTTCGCCGGCTCGGCAGCAAGGTCGAGACCCCTGTGGATGTGCGGGTCCTCGCTGCTACGAATAAAAATCCCGAGCAAGCAGTCGCCGACGGCCATTTGCGCCAGGACCTCTACTTCCGGCTGAATGTCTTTCATATTCATCTGCCGCCGATGCGCGAGCACAAAGAGGACCTTCCGCTGCTCGTCGAGCATTTGTTGGCCGATATATCCACCAAGCATCACAAGAAAGTGACGGGCGTGGGCGCGGACGTGATGGATCTTTTCAAATCCTACCCCTGGCCCGGGAACGTTCGCGAGCTGCGCAATGCGCTCGAGCGCGCTGCGATCGCCTCGGACCGCGGCACCGTGGCACGCCAACATCTCGCCGCGGACTTCGGCCGTACACCTGCGACTACGAACTCCGGGCTCGGCGGTATTCGCTTTCCGGTTGGAACGACCGTGGATGCCGTCGAGCGCGAACTTATTTTGCAGACTCTCGCGGCCACCAGCCAGAACAAGACGCGTGCGGCCGAGTTACTGGGCATCAGTCTGAAGACACTTCATAACAAATTAAAAGAATACGAGGCGGGGCGGATCAATGCGTCTCAGCCTGAAAACTAAATTCACGCTGGCGATCTCGCTTCTGGTCCTGGCGGTCGTCACAGCCGTTTCGGCGCTCTATATTGCGCGGCTCACGCGACAAACCCTGCGCCAGGCGGACGAGCGCGCCCGTTTTATCGCGCAACAAGTATTTCTCGCCTGTCAGAATGCTTTAGCGGATGCATCCGAGCGCGGAGAATCCCCTGCTTCCCTCAGCGCCGCCGACCTGCGCGAGTATGCCCGCCGGACGTTCGACAATAGCAGTTCGCTGAATTCGGTGATCGAATCCGCCATAGGATATTCCCCGCTGATTTACGAGATTACGATTAGTGACCGCGATGGCGTGGTCCTGGTGTCCAGCGATGCTGAGCTTCGCGGAGAAAAAGTGCCGGTGCGGCCAGGGGTTTCCTCGCTTGTGCGCGGCGGATTTTTCCAGCAGCTTCGCACGCTTTACGGGCCGCCTCAGGTCTTCGAAGATTCGCTGCCTTTCAAACTCGGTCCCGGACCCTTTGGTGACGTTCGTGTCGGACTTTCCTCGGCGCTGATTCGCAACGAGATTTCGTCGCTCCTCGTGTCCGCCGGTTGGTACGCCTTAGGCTCGGTTCTGCTCTCTACCATGCTTGCCTTCGTCGTTAGCCGCGTTTCCCTTTCACCTATCGACCGCATTTCAGCTCAATTGGACCGCATCTCCGCGGGTGAATTCGATATCGAACCGGTACAACGCGGCGATGAACTCGGCGTGGTCAGCACGAAAATCGTCGGCATCGGCAAGCAACTGCGCGACGTGCGTGAAATCTTCAGCACCTTGCGAGAAAATCTCGATCAAGTGATGAGCGGACTGGAAGATGGATTACTCCTCTTCAACGCCCATGGCCGCGCCGTACTGGTGAGTCCATCCGTTGAGAATTTTCTTGGCGGGCGTCCCGACGAACTTCGCGGCTGCCGCGCCAGCGAGATTTTTCCCGCCGGGCATCCTATTCGCAAGGCTTTGGGTATTGAAGGAGACGAGATCGTTCCAGTAGAAAATACGGAAGTGACGCTGGAAGGCCCCAATGGAGTGCAACGCATGGGGCTGAGCGCTCAGGTCATCCGCGAGCATGGAGTGCGCATGGGCACGCTCGTGACCCTGCGCGACGTTGAATCCATCGAGCGCATCGGGAATCAGCTTCACGTTTCCGAGCGGCTCGCTGCGCTGGGGCGCGTCACCGCGGGTGTCGCGCACGAGGTGAAAAATCCGCTTAATTCCATGCGGCTGTGGCTGGAAGTCCTCAAGGCTAATATGCCTGTGGAACCCGAAGCGCAACAGGCCGTCAAGATGCTGGACAGCGAAATTGACCGGCTCGATCGCGCGGTGAAAACATTTCTCAACTTCACCAAACCGGTCGAGCTTAAACTGGAAGAGACCGACCTTCGTTCGTTGCTGGACGAAGTTCTGGATGCGGCACGTCCGTCTATCGCGCGAGCGGGAGTGGAATTGCGGGTGGATTTGCCCACCGAATTTCCGCCCGTACTCATGGACAGCCAGCTGATTCATCAAGCGGTTCTGAACTTATTGTTGAACGCTTGCGATTTCACCAGTCCCGGCGGCCGCATCACCCTCAGTCTTCGGCGAAGCGGAGAATCCGCGGTTGTCGCCGTAGCGGATTCCGGCAAAGGAATTTCCCCGGAGGATCAAAAGAAGATCTTTCAGCTCTTCTTTACCACCAGGCCCGGGGGTACCGGAATTGGACTGGCTAATACATTTCGGTTTGTGCAGTTACACAGTGGTCGGATAGAATTTGATTCGGAGGTCGGGCGCGGAACTACCTTCCGTGTCGAACTGCCGCTAGCTCGCTCCATAGACGCTTCGGCCGGAAAACTCCGCGACTTCAGCCAGCCCTTCGCTGAAGAGAAAAGGTAAATGCCCAGCCGCAATACGAAAGTCACAAGCCTCATCGCTGTTTTGGCTTGCGGGTTGTCGCTCGCGCTGACCGGATGTGAAAAGACGGTCAAGGCGTCGCCGCCCGTCGCTGCGACGCCGATGCCGCAGCCGGCGGATTCCAAGCCGATCACGAATATCGCGCCCGATACCACCGCCACGCCCCCGGAAGTTGCAGAGGCTCCCCCGCCGGCTCCGCCTCCTACATCGGAGGCTACTCTACCCGTAACTTCCACTCACTCGAAACCCGCTCCTCCGCCTCGTAAACAAGCCGCGGAGCCACAAACGGCAGAGGTGCCTGCTGAGCAGACGCGTCCGCCCGCACCGCAAATATCTCCCGAAATCTCGCTGAATGACCAGGCCACCTACTCCCACAAGACGGAGGAAGACATTGCCGTGGCCCAAAAAAATCTTAATCAAGCCGCCGATAAGCAGCTCAGCGCTGCGCAAAACGACCTGGTCGAAAAAATTCGCAGTTTCTTGTCCCAATCGCACGAGGCTAGCAAGGCAGGCGATTGGGCGCGTGCTCAAAATCTTGCACAGAAAGCCCGTCTCCTCTCCGTCGAACTGGTAGGTTCTCTGTAGCGGAGGTTCGCCAACCATGTTCCTGATCGTCGCGATATTCCGCTTCGTCACGCTTCGCAAAAAATTCCTGCTAATATGATCACGTGAAAGTCTTCGACGTTGCCATCATCGGCGGCGGAGTTATAGGTAGCTCGATTGCCCTTGAGCTGGCCGCTGAAAAACTCAACATCGTTCTGGTGGATCGCGAAGACCCGGGGCGCGGAGCCAGTTGGGCCGCTGCGGGAATGCTCTCGCCGGGCCCTGACTCGCCCGAAGCTCTACCCCTTGTCCCTCTGGCCAAAGAGAGTTTGCACCTATACCCGCAGTTCATCGCCGCCGTCGAGGAAGCATCCGGGCTCCACACGCACTTTGCTTCTGAGGGGGCCCTCCAGATTTTTTCCGGCGCCCAAGGAGAACTTGAACGCAGCAAAATGATCGCTGAGTTCCAGGCATTGGATATCGCGATTGAGCCCGTCCCGATTGAGACTGCGCGCAACATGGAAGCCGCGATCGGTCCGGCTGCCGCTGCAGTTGCCTGGCTGCCGGGAGAAGCAACCGTCGATCCCCGCTTGCTCATCGACGCGCTTTTGGCCGCACTCCGTCACCATGAAGTTGAAATTCGCTCAGGGTGCAACGTAACTTCGCTGCTGCGCCAAGATATGAGGTGTACTGGATTGGTCGCGGGGGGTGAAGAGATTGCCGCGAAGATTGTCGTTCTCGCGGCGGGATGCCATTCCTCCGCTCTCGCTGGCGAAAATTCAATCGAGAACGGTTGGCTGTCGCGTTACGCGCCCACTCGGCCTATACGCGGACAGATGCTAGCCCTGCACTCCGCCGAAGTTAATTTAGGACGTGTGCTCCGCTCCGAGCGAGGCTACCTTGTCCCGCGACTCGACGGGCGAATCGTGGCCGGCAGCACGCTTGAAAATGTGGGGTTTGACAAACGCGTCACTGCGGGCGGGATGCGCAAAATTCTGGACGCTGCCATGGAACTGGCGCCAAATCTCGCCGGCGCGGAAATTGTGGAGACGTGGGCTGGTCTGCGCCCAGGCACTCCCGATCACCTACCGATTCTGGGGCCTGCCGATGTGGAAGGCTTGTTCATCGCCACGGGACACTATCGAAACGGGATACTCCTTGCTCCTGTAACCGCCAAGCTCGTCCGCGATTGGATTCTGAACAAAAAGATGCCCACAGCCGCCGCAAATTTCTCCCCACTTCGATTCTCGGAGCGAAAGGCTCAGACCAGCGCCTCTTAAAGGACCGCGGTTATTTCGTGGTCCGAAAAAAATACTAGAAAGGAATGCTCTCACGCGGTGGTTCGCGGTTAGGTGGGCCTGCAAGCGTGGAGGCTTGTCCCGGTGTGGTGAACTGAACTTTATCTGCATCGAGCAGAATTGCGCGGTCAAGAACGGCTTCGACAGTTGACCCTCGCGGCAGTTCGGCTTCGGGCCCGCGAGTTAGCAATACGGCCATCAAACCGGCGGCGGCTCCCACGCCTGCGCCAATCCCAGCGCCTTTAGCTCCTTGGGCGAT
>PLZZ01000149.1 GCA_003153585.1 Acidobacteriota bacterium
AGCGTCCAATCGTTGCGCCTGCCTCCAAGATGAATGTGTTTTTCATTTTGCGTCACGTCCAGCTGTCCCTTTCCACCGCTGACGGAATAATCGACACGCGGTTTTCCTTCCACCGCCCGGTAATTGAAGTCCGCATCGAGCAAGCGGCTAGAGCCTCCAGTCAAAATGAGCTCCCCGGCGGGCATGGAGATTTCGGCATTCACGGATTTTGCTCCTTGTACCTCAATCGCTTGAGCGTCGTGAACCGTGGCCCCCGACCCGCGTCTCCCAACCATCAGTGCGAAGGCAAGGATCGCGAGAAACACAAGCAAAGCGACCACAGTGCCGGATGATCCCCCATCTCCCGTGCTCGGATTCTGCTGCATCCGATGCGCATCCCAAATCTTACCCAGTCCAAGCAATATCAATACAATCGGCCAATAGCGAAACAGGGTCGTCCAGGGATCGAAATTCGGCAGCAAATTCATCAGCAGAAAGAACACTCCAAGGCCGATCAGGAATAGCGCGCCGGTGATTGAGCCTCGCCGCCTGGGTCTTTCGCTTTGGTCCATCGTCCACCTCTCCTGCTTTCTAGTACGCGCCGATGCTTGAAATGTTTCAAGCGTGAGCTACGGGACGGCCTCATTTCCGCTGTCAACGTCGAGTGAGCCAGGACTGCAGAGGCTTTGCTTGCCTGGACCCCGCCACAAGTTAAACTAGCTGCCGTTCAGGAGGCCGTATGCCAGGCTCAGACAAGCTCTTCTCGCTGAGGGTTACCCGACAAGACGTGATACACATTGCGCGAACGACGATCGCTGCAATTGTGTCCCTAATCGTCGCGCGGCTGTTCAGGCTTCCCGAAGCTTACTGGGCCGCGATCACGACATTGGTCGTGATGCAGTCCACGCTGGGTACGTCGTTCACTGTGTCATGGCAGCGCTTCGCCGGCAGTGCGATTGGCGCTGCGGGGGGAGCGTTGTTCGCCACATACTTCGGGTCAAACACTGCGATGTTCGGCGTTGGAATATTCGTCATGGGAATCGTGTGCGCCGCGCTGCGCCTTGATAAAGCGGCCTACCGGTTTGCTGGAATTACGCTCGCAATCATTATGCTTACCGCGCACTCCGCACCCGCGGGGATCGTCGCCGTCCATCGGTTCATCGAAGTTGCTGTGGGTATCGCAGTGGGATTGGCGTTGACCGCTGTTTGGCCGGAAGATCCGGCGGCTTTCGACGCGCCCGCCCGTTAGTCGCCGTACGGAATACTCTTCCATCCCGCGCGCTCCGCGCCTCGCTTCTTTTTGTTATGATTGTTGGACGCGATGTTTCGAACCCACAAGTTATTTTCAATCTCTGGCTTGCTCCTCTGGATCATCCTTGCCTCCGGCCCGGCAATGGCTCCAGCACATGCTGGCCCCGCGGATGTGGATTCGCCGCGATCGCCAACCATCGTAATTGGCTTCGTCGGAGGATTTGTCCGCCGCAACAATTATGTTCACAGTGCAGTCCAGCTCGCCGCTCGCCTGCGCCAGGAATATTCTTCGGGAGTGTACGTGGAAGTCTTTGAAAATCATCGGGGGCAGAGCGCCTATGAAAAAATCCTCCAACTCCTGGATACTGATGACGCCGGAAAATTAACGCCCGAACAAAAACAGAACGCCCGCATCATTCTGTACGGCCATAGCTGGGGAGCCTCGGAAGCCATCTCTGTAGCGCGCAAATTGGAATCAGACGGCATCCCGGTGCTTCTGACCGTCCAAGTCGACAGCGTCGCGAAGCTCGGTGAGGCTGACGGCGTCATTCCGTCGAACGTAGCGCAAGCCGCCAATTTCTATCAGCCCGACGGTCATCCCCACGGACGCGCCGAAATCCGCGCAGCTGATCCCTCGCGTACGCGCATCATCGGAAACTTTCGCTTTGACTACAAAGCTCATCCGGTGACCTGCTACGGCGATTACTCGTGGTGGGACCGCGACATTTCGACGTCGCACACGGAAATTGAATGCGACCCGCAAGTTTGGAATCACGTCGAGTCGCTAATCCGCGCGGACTTGCCCGCACCTGCTCACTCTCCGTAGGTAACGCCGCGAGTTGGAAGCATATTCTCCTTAGGGGCTCAGCATGCTGCGCCCGCTGCAGCGCTTGCTAAGAGGAAGCGACATGAGGTTATACCTGGGGTTACTTTGATGGGTAATGCCGACCTTTCATTTCGTAGGGCAGCGAAATCCAAATCGCAGCGTAACCTCCACTGGGGACTTCAGTGTAATTCCTGTCTGGAATTGCCATGTCCGCGCTGCTTTCGCGGCAGAATCTTGCAGTTTGTCATCTCCTGACTCAGCTTCTACGTTCGTCACCTGCCCGGTTGCGGGATCGAAAAATATATTCAGACGCACTTCGCCTTGCGCGTGAGCGCGTTGTGCATCTCGGGAATACGCCGGGACTTCGAATTTCGCCAGGTGAAGCGAGGCAACGTTCACGATTTCGACATACGCCGGATCTTTTTCATCAATTACTCCGCCATATCCCTGCAATGCCGACTTCGCATTGTGAACGCGGCAATCGGCAAACGCGCATGTTTTGTCCGGAAATCCCGAGTCAAACTTGCCTCCCATAATTTCAGGAACGAACTTCGCTCCCAGCTCTTGCCGTTCTTTGTTCTGCGCCGCCGTGGCCCCGCCAAACGAAAAGTCTTTGCCAAACGCCCGCTCTTCGACGTCATCCGCCAAATCCCAAAGCGCGGTAATCCGCGGATCCGCCCTTTGCAACGCTTCGAATTTCAGCGTCTCCGGATAGGGTAGTTCGTACAATCTTTCCTGCGTCCCGCATTTCGCGACGATCGTGTGGCTCGCAGAAGTTTCAACGCTCTCCGATTCGATATATTCCCGCCTGGCTACTTGTATTACTCCCGCGAAGTCATCGTCGGGATAAGAACACAGTTTGAATTTCCCAGCCACCTTCGCCACCGTCGTATTTGGCAGGAGGCGCTCCACTGCTTTTACCGTGACGTTGTGCCCGCAATTCCGGTTCATCGGCGCAATACGAATCTCGCGCACGCGTACGCCTGCCACTTCCGCGCGTACGTCCAGGATCTTATCCGCCCATGGGGTTCCCTTATCTGAGACGGCTTGCGTCACAACGTAAAATCCGCCCAGCTCGATTGCTTCCTTGCTTTGTGGTGTTTTTACCCCAGCATTTGCCGTGTCGCTGGTTTTCGCATTAACAAGGCCACCCGCGCACGCGAAAGCGGCCAAGGCGATTAGCGTTAAATGTTTTTCGTAGCGCGTCGCGTTCATTCGCAAAGTATAGGGCAGCTGAATAGTCTGTGAGAATGCCCGAGGGGTCCAGAGGTTGCAATCGTTTTTCAATTCGAGCTCACGCGGAAGGGAACTGCTGGCGGGCCCGAGACAACAATCGCGCTGAGTTGCTACGTCGCTCTTTACTTTCGTTTCGGTACGGGGTTATGCTTTTCTTGGAGACGCTCATGCTAAGGAATCGCGCCATTAAGACAGTGTTTTTGGCTGGCTTGGTCGCTCTGATAGCCCCCTACGCGTTTTCTCAAGAAACAGCGACGTCCGTTCCGCCGCCCTACCGCGGTGTGAGCCAGCACGTGGAAGGAGTTTTTGTCACTCCTGTTGCAAACGTCCCATTCTCTGCCACAGCTGAACTGGAGAGTGTTGTAATCCTCCCAGACGGCTCATCGGAAGAGAAGAGGACCTTCAATAACATTGCTCGCGATTCCACGGGTCGCATTTACAACGAGCGTCGGCGCATGATGCCGTATTCATTCACCGGTACACCTCAAATTACGAGGTTTCATATTTACGACCCGGAAACACGGCTCAACACCTTCCTCGATCCCTTTACGCATATTGCGCACCAAAGCGTCTTTGCCAAGCCTGTCGCGGCTCCAACATTAGGAGTGGCTGCTCAAGCAAGCAATCGGTCGGTGCAACAGGAAGATCTCGGCGACGACGTTATGGAGAACGTGGCAGTCCACGGTACGCGCATAAGCCGGACCATTTCCGCGCAATCCAGCGGCACCGGGCAGCCTGTCGTGGTCATCGATGAATACTGGTATTCCGACGATCTTCATCTGAACATGCTCGTTAAGCACGACGACCCGCGCACCGGCCAGCAAACCGTTACCGTGACCCACGTCACCCGCGCCGACCCGCCCGAGACTGTCTTCCAGATTCCGTCCAGTTATAGGGTTGTGGATGAAACCCCGGTAAGTCAATAAGGCGGGCAACGGATCGCGGCCCGCGATCCCCACTCACGTCTCGCTTGCCACTAGCTCCCGCAGCCGCTATTCTAAATGCTTCAGCGCTGCAGCCATGCACATCTACCTTGATTACAACTCGACGACGCCCGTGGACCGCGCGGTGCTCGACGCCATGCTGCCTTACTTCGCCGATAATTTCGGTAATGCCAGCTCGATTCATTCGTCCGGACAGCGCGGGCGCTCGGCAGTGGACGCAGCTCGCGATTCCGTCGCCGCTCTGATCGCCGCAAAGACCGCGGAAATTGTTTTCACCAGCGGCGGCACGGAAGCCGACAACCTCGCGTTATTCGGCTCCGTTGCGGCGTCGAATCATTCGCGCAAGCACATCATCACCACCGCCATCGAGCATCTCGCCGTCCTAAATGCCGCTCAAGCGCTCGAAAAACAGGGCATTGACGTCACTTACGTTCCGGTTGGTGCTTCGGGAATCGTCGATCCCCAAGATATTCGTCGCGCGCTACGCCCAGAAACAATTCTCATCAGCGTCATGCACGCAAACAACGAGCTCGGCACCATCCAGCCCATCGAAGAAATCGGCCGCATCGCCGCCGAAGCTGACGTTTATTTTCATTGCGACGCGGTGCAGTCTGCAGGGAAGTTGCCGCTCGACGTCAACCGTCTCGGCGTGGATTTGCTTTCCATCTCCGCGCACAAAATTTACGGGCCCAAGGGCGTTGGCGTGCTGTATGTCCGCGCCGGAACGCCCCTCGAGCCGCAATTTTACGGCGGGCATCATGAGCGCGACCGCCGCCCCGGCACCGAAAATGTTCCCGGCATCGTCGGCTTTGGCAAAGCAGCCGAGCTGGCAAGAGTGAGACTCACGACAGACTCTGCGCGAATCGAGTCACTGCGCGACCGTCTGGAAGAAATGCTGCTCAACTCGCTGGCGTCGGTGCATGTGAATGGTGACCGTAGCCGCCGCATACCGAACACCACGAACTTGGCTTTCACTGCGGCTGGCGGCGAAGCGCTCGTTATCGCTCTCGACCTCCAGGGCGTCGCGTGTTCGACCGGAGCGGCTTGTTCATCCGGAGCGGTTGAGCCGTCGCACGTGCTGCTGGCTATTGGCCTGTCGCCGGATGAAGCGCGTTCGAGTTTGCGTTTCAGCCTCGGCCGCACTACAACCGCCGCTGAGATCGATCGCGCGGCCGACATCATCCCGCCGACGGTCGAACGATTGCGCGCGCTGTCGCCTCGCAGCGAAGCCGCGATGCATGCACGGTAAATCGGCAATGGCAAATCCACTGACACAACTCGAACCTCTTCGCCCCGTTGCCGAAGCCGCGTGCGACCCGTTGGCCGCAGCTCCCGACGAAATTCTTCCGCTCGTGATTTCTCCCGGCGCCGTCGCGCCCGTGGCAGTCGCCATGAGTGGAGGAGTGGACAGTTCCACCGTCGCTGCGATCATGAACGAGCGCGGCCAATCCATCATCGGCCTCACCATGCAGCTCTGGAACCAGCGCCGCCTCCCGCAGCTCCAGTCCGCCGAGCCCGCGCAACATCGTTGTTGCTCGATTGATGATGTCTACGACGCGCGCCGTGTCGCCGAACATCTCCGCATCCCGTTTTACGTGGTCAATTTCGAGCGCGAATTCGAGAAGAATGTCATCCGTCCCTTCGTGGACGACTATTTGGAGGGCCGCACTCCGATTCCGTGCACGCTCTGCAACAATCATGTGAAGTTCGACCAATTGCTCGTCACCGCTCGCCAGATTGGCGCCGAACGCATCGCCACGGGGCATTACGCGCGCGTCCGTCATAATCCTGACACCGGTCGTTACGAGCTTCTGCGCGCCGCCGACGAGTCCAAAGACCAATCCTATTTTCTCTTCGGTTTGACCCAGGACCAGCTTGCGCACACCGATTTTCCCCTCGGGGAGCTTTCCAAGAACGAAGTCCGCGACATCGCGCATCGACTGCAAGTTCCCGTTGCCGGAAAACCGGAGAGCCAGGAAATTTGTTTTGTGCCCACGGGGAATTACGTTCGGTTTATCGAAGGATATTTGCAGGAGCAGGGAAAGAGACTTCCCGAAGACGCAGGAGACATCGTAAGCACATCCGGCGAAGTTCTCGGCCGGCACAACGGGCTGCATCGCTATACCGTGGGCCAGCGCAAGGGTCTGGGAATTTCAGAAGGCCGTCCGATGTACGTCGTCGCGCTCGATCGCGCAAAAAACCGCCTGGTTGTCGGCGACGATTGCGAGCTTCGCAGCACGACGTGCGAAGTCCGCGACGTGAACTGGATTCCATACGATATTCCCCGTGGCGTTGTGGAAGCGAAAGTTCGCATCCGCAATCGCCACGAGCCCGCCGACGCTGAAATCACGCCACTCGACGCCACTACCGCGCGAATCTCTTTTCGTGAGCCGCAACGCGCCGTCACTCCCGGCCAAGCCGCTGTATTTTATTCCGGCGAGCAGGTTTTAGGCGGCGGCTGGATTCGCTGAAACTCTGCTAGACACAAACACGCACTTCAGTATGGAAAGCGGATTCGAAATTTCTCTGTGGAATTACTTCAGATGAAGAGTTCTTCGTCCTGAGGAGCGCCGTCGGGTTCACTTCGCCGGGCTTGCACGCCACGCAACACGTCGATTCCAACCTTTATACCTTTCAGCACCGCGGAAACCTGGTGCACGGGACCCCATAGCGTGTTCCGAACTTTCGTCCCGGTATCTTCGATCACTTCCAGCGTGCCGGTAAGGATCTGATCGGCGCGAATCACTTGCACCCGCAGCCGCTCAAGGCTATCCGTAAACACGCGGTCGATCTTCTGCGCTTGCCCGCGCGCCATCCGGGTAATCTCTGCTCCATCGCCCATGATGCTCGCGATTTTGTCTTCGGAATCTTCCAGTATGCGGTTCGTGCGCAGAAGTATCGGGTCGATGCGCCCTTTGAGTTCGTCGGCGATCACCGTAAATTTCTCGATCGCGCCTTTCATCTGGAGATACATCCCCAGTAAGATCGCCATCTGAACAACAATGGCGACCGCCGCGATCACAATGAATGCCTCAATCCAAACGTTCATACGATTCCTTACGGCAGTTTGCTAGGCTTTTGCTTCGCGCCGATAGGCGTCCTTGCCCGCTTCCACCGCCGCCGTCACGCCTTCCTTCTGGCGGTCCATGATCTCTTTGCTGCGCTCGATCAGGTCTTCCGCGCGCTCGCGAAGTTCCCGCGCTTTGCGTTGCGCGTAATCGCGGCCTTCGTCAGCCTTCGACGTGAGGTATTCCCGCGTATCTTCGCCCGATTTCGGCGCAAAAAGTATGCCCACCAGAGCTCCGATCCCGAGCCCTGCTAGAAAGTAACTTACCTTGGTACCTGCGCCGCTGTTTTCACCCACGTTGCACCTCCAAAATATAAGTCTATCAAATTCGACCTTAGCATAGCCTCCGGGCACAATCAATGCCGCGAAAGCCTTAGATTCGCACCCCTATCTCGGCGCCCTCGCCGGCCGAAAAGCTCGTCTAAGCCCTTGAGAGACTTCCGTGCTAGTTTCGGCAAAAAGCCGGATATGATGGCGCTCGTGCGTTCGACAATCGGTATCAGCCAACCATGGGAGTGAACCAGCACCGTCGTTTGGCCATTATTCTCACCACGGCGATTGCCGTGCTCCCGGCAGCCACAGCTGCTTTCGCCCAAGATCCCTCGCCCGGCCAAAGTGAAACTCGTCCCTGGATGAATACGAGTCTCTCGCCGGACGACCGTGCCGACCTGGTGCTAAAGGAACTCACGCTCGACGAGAAGATCGCATTAATGCACGGCAATGGCCAGCCCGGTTCGGGAAGGCAGATGCCAACGACACTCTTGGGAAATGGCGGAGCCGGTTATGTCTTCGGCATACCGAGACTGGGTATTCCTTCAATCCAAATGAGCGATGCGGCGTAT
This sequence comes from Acidobacteriota bacterium, assembly GCA_003153585.1. Classification (GTDB taxonomy): domain Bacteria; phylum Acidobacteriota; class Terriglobia; order Acidiferrales; family UBA7541; genus Palsa-295. The sequence continues at coordinate 8,146 of PLZZ01000149.1, forward strand.
GGCGTGCGGAGCAGCGCTGAAAACGGACGCTATTCCACCGCGTTGCCATCCGATCTCGCCCTCGCTGCGACTTGGGACACGCAGGCCGCCTGCGACTACGGTGCGCTAATCGGACGCGAACTCCGCGCGCAAGGCTACAACATGTCCCTGGCCGGAGGCGTGAATCTTGCACGCGAACCGCGCAATGGCAGGACCTTCGAGTATCAGGGCGAAGATCCCATCCTGGCTGGCACAATCGTGGGGAACAGAATCAAGTGCGAGCGAGCACAGCATGTGATCGCCGACATAAAGCATTTCGCCTTGAACGATCAAGAAAGCGGCCGAGAGGAGGTGAACGTAGTTATCGGCAAGCGCGCCATGCGCGAAAGCGACCTTCTCGCGTTCCAGATCGGCATCGACATCGGCAAGCCCGGCGCCGTGATGTGCTCGTACAATGCTGTCAACGGTGACTTTGCCTGCGAGAATACCTACCTGCTGACCACGGTGCTCAAGAAGGCTTGGAATTTTAAAGGCTTTGTCCTTTCGGACTGGGGCGCAACGCACAGCACGGTCAAGGCCTCAGCCGCTGGATTAGACCACGAAGAAGCGCTCGACGATTTCTTTGGCGAAAAACTCAAAGCAGCCGTTCAATCCGGCGCGGTTCCAATGGCTGAACTCGACGAACATGTCCACCGCATTCTCCGTTCCGAATTTGCGAGCGGGATTGTGGATTTCCCGGCGCTAAAAAGTGTAGTGGATGTCGAGGATGGATTCGAAACTTCCCGCCAACTCTCCGAGCAGAGCATCGTGCTGCTCAAGAACAACAATGCAATTCTGCCGCTCGATTCCGTGGTCGTTCGGCGCATCGCAATCATCGGCCTTCATGCGGACACCGGCATGATTTCCGGCGGTGGTTCGGCTCAGGTAGATCCGCCTGGCCATCCTAGTGCGGAGTGGCAGGCGCAGGTCTGGTTTCCGACTTCGCCTCTGAAAGCGGTGAGCGCGAGAGCTCCGAGCGCCAATGTGCAGTTCGATTCGGGTGCGAATCCTGCATCGGCGGCGGCGCTGGCGAAGCAGGTGGATGTCGCAATTGTATTTGCCTATCAGTGGATGAGCGAGGATATGGATTTGCCAAGTCTGTCACTGCCCGATGGGCAAGACGCGCTAATCGAGCAAGTGGCTGCGGCAAATCCGCGCACCATCGTGGTGCTCGAGACAGGCTCGGTCGTAACTATGCCGTGGATCAACAGCGTCAGCGCTGTCGTGGAAGCGTGGTACGCCGGCAGCAAAGGCGCTGACGCAGTAGCAAGAATTCTTTTTGGCGACGCGAACCCGAGTGCGAAGCTGCCCATATCCTTTCCCCGCAGTGAAGCGGATCTGCCGCACCCGAAGCTGCTCACGCCGCCGCCCGTATCCGATCCCGCGTCCGGGACGCCGGCAGCCAAGCCCACATTCAACGTGAGTTACGATGAGGGGCTCAGGGTCGGCTACAAATGGTATGACTCGGAGCACAAGCCGGTGCTGTTTCCCTTTGGCTACGGACTTTCTTACACGACGTACAGTTACTCGGGTCTGAAGGTAAATGCAGGAAAAGACGCGACGACCGTGACCTTTACAGTGAAGAACACTGGTGCCCGCGCTGGGGCGGAAATCTCGGAAGTTTACGCCGCGCTTCCGCCGAGTGCCGAAGAGCCGCCGAAGCGTCTAGTTGGCTGGACCAAACTCCATCTAAACCCCGGCGAAAGCCGGCAAGCTAGCGTCACCGTTGATAACAGGTATTTGTCTATCTTCGATGAGTCGATCGACGCTTGGAAGCTTGTGCCCGGAACTTATACGTTTATGGTCGGCGGATCGTCCGAGGATTTGCCGCTGGTTGAAAAGGTCACCGTAGAATAGTTTTAAAGTCGAGGCTCGGCGGCCGGAGGTTCTGGCGAGGCTGAATCGGCTGCTCGTAACGCGACGTAAATTCGCTCGGCGCGTGCCCGGGGTAGCTCAGAGGCCAGTTCGCCTACCGTGAGCTGTTTCAGGCGCGCGACGCTTCCAAACCGGCGCAGTAATTTCCGGGCAGTCTTTTCGCCCACACCTGGAATCTCGGTCAGCGATGTGCGTATCCTCCGGCTGGACCGGCGCTGCCGGTGAAACGTCACCGCGAAGCGATGCGTTTCGTCGCGAATCTGTTGAATCAAATGCAGAACAGGCGAGTGCCGTTCGAGCACGATGGGCTCATCTTCCCTCCCCAGTACGTAAAGAATTTCTTCCTTCTTTGCGATGCTCGCGAGAGGCTGATTGATGATGGCAAGTTTTTCGAGCGCTTTGGCCGCGGCGTGAAGCTGGCCGATTCCGCCGTCAATCAAAATCAAGCTGGGCAGCGGCTTGCCTTCATTTTGCAAACGGTGATAGCGGCGCTCCACGGCTTCCTGCATGCTGGCGAAATCATCGCGGAGTCGGCCTTCGGATTTCTCCGTGCAGTCCGCCATGGCTTCGCCGCGAATTATAAATTTTCTGTAATCGGATTTCTTCATTCGGCCTGATTCCCACACCACCATGGACGCCACTGTATCGGAACCCTGAATGTGCGAAATATCGAAGCATTCAATTCGTTCCGGCGCCGCGGGAAGGCCCAACGCGGCTTCCAGCGCTTCCACGATCGCTTTCGAGCTCGGTTTCAAGACGCGGAACCGCTGTATAAATGATTGCTTGGCGTTTCGTTCCACCAGTTCAAGAAAAGCATGTTTCTGCCCGCGCTGCGGGTTCATGATTTCCACGCGATGGCCGGCGCGCTCGGTGAGAACTTCTTCCAGCAATTCGCAATCTTCAAAACCCATGGGCGCGTTGATGTAACGCGGCAGATAGGCCGCGTCCAGATAGAGCTGCTTCAGCAGGGAAGGCAGGAATTCCGCCGGATCGAATTCCTCCAGTTCTTCCCAGTAAAAATCGCGGCGGTCTACCACGCGGCCGCCTCGCAAGTGAAAAAGGTTCACCGCAACTTGCGGCGGCTCGGCGTACCAGGCCAGAACGTCCGTGTCGTCGCCCGAAGCCGCCGCAATTTTCTGGCGCTCCTCCATTTCGGTGAGCGTGCGAAGTAGATCGCGATAGCCTGCGGCCTCTTCGTACCGCTGGTCTTCCGACGCGTTCTGCATGCGTTTCTCGACGCTGCCCGCCAGATCGCTGCGCCGGCCTTCGAGAAATAATCGGACGTCGCGCGCGGCCTCGGCATATCGTTCATCGGTCACCAATTCCTTCACGCACGGCCCCAGGCATCGATGAATGTAATATTGCAAGCACGGCCGCGGATGATTGCGCTCCAGGTCCACATTGCACGACGGAACCAGGAAGTTTTTGTGAATCAGATGAACCATGCGATACGCAAGGCCGGCGGGGAAATAAGGTCCAAAATAAATCGAGCCGTCCTTTTTCAAGCGGCGCGTTACATAGACGCGCGGATATTTTTCAAACGCGGTGTAGCGGATGTAAGGATAGGTTTTGTCGTCGCGCAGAAGTATGTTGAACTTCGGCTTGTATTGCTTGATCAGATTATTTTCGAGCGCCAGCGCCTCTTTTTCGTTGTCCACCACAATGTAATCGAGGTCGGCGACTTCACGCATCAGCGACCCGGTCTTGGCGTCCTCGATCGTTTTATCCAGGAAGTACGACCGCACGCGATTCCGCAGCGACTGGGCTTTCCCCACGTACAGGACGTTCCCAGCCGCGTCTCGAAACAGATAGACTCCGGGCTGCGTGGGCAGATTGGCAACTTTTTCGCGGATTTCCATCGATGCGTTACAATATTCCTGGAGCTATTGGCGCCCGACGAGCCTGGCTTACCGGTCGCTGTACAACTTTAATGATAGCAAACGCAACAAATTCAAGCAGGCCGATGCTGCGTGGGACGCTCAAACTCGTGCTGCTGATCGCTGCATGCGGGCTTCCTGCTTGGTCTTTTCAACAATCGCAGGATCCCCCGCAGCAAACACCGCAAACGCCGTCCGGTCAGCCAAAGTCTCAAGCGCCCCCTCTGGGGCCCGGGGAATCCACGTCTTCCAAACCCACGCAGACCGGCGACCCATCCGCGCCCGACCCAACTGCCGTGCCTGAGCCGAAAAGGGATGCGGCTACTCCGGCATCCAAGAATTCGACCGCGGCAAAACCCGGAGTGCTGCCTCCTGAAGATAATCCCGCATGGGATCCGTTCCACGCTGCGCAAGACATCGACGTCGGCACCTTCTACATGCACAAGGGCGACATGGACGCAGCCATCGGACGATTTCAAGACGCCATCCGTCTGCGGCCGAATTTTGCCAAACCCCGCATCCTGATCGCCGAAATTTACGAAAAGAAGGGCGAGAAATCCGAGGCGCTCCATTATTACAAAGAATATCTGCAAGTTTTCCCGGACGCGCCCGACGCCAAGAAAGTTCAGAAGAAAATCGCGGACCTTTCGAAAAAGTAATTCCTCTCCCCGCCGCGCAGCGTCCGCCGTTACTCTTCTTAGTTCCGCCGTTTATACATTCATGCGAGGAATCACTGTCGGACAACTCTAGCAAGCAGGGAAGCGATCGAGGAATTTCATCGCGCTCTGATAATTGCGAAATTTCTTTTCTTCCTTGCGGAAACTCGGCGAGTGGGATTCACGGCGGCAGCGCGCAAACTTCATCGGGTGCTTCAGGTGCAGCATCTCGTGGTACAGCACGTAGGCCACCACATACTCAGGGACGGTTTTCCGGTCTAGCTCGCGGTTAAGAACGATCTGCTGCAACGCAGGATCGAAACAGCCCAGCAGCGACCGCCATCCGCGCTTGCTCCAGCTCAGTCGCGGCAATGGAAGCAAATTCTCAAAGTAGCGCTGATTCAAGTCAACAAACAAAGGGCCCAGATCGTGATGCGTTCCGGCGGGCCGGTGCTCCACACGACGGGCACGGTGTTGCCGCAAACGATGCAATCGCAGCCGCGTGGTTCGCGCATAGGAAAATCGCCTGTAAATCTCCAGCAGGTCCTTCGGCGGCTGGCGCCGATACAAACGTCCGAGCAAAATCGCGGCCGCTGCTTCCACCACCGGAGTAGGAGCATCGTGCAGCGCGTCTGAAAGACGCACGTACGCCGTGTCTTCCCGGACGCGGACAGTCAGCGTGAGCCCGGTGTAGGGATGAAATTCGACGACGAAGTACGGTGGGCGCCCTTCACATCCCAGGCGCGTGTAGATGCGCTGAAAAATACGTTCGCCGCCGGGCACAAGTTTTGTTTTGGGTCGGTTCCGGATCTGCGTGGCCGTGGATTCAGGTTCGCGACGATGTCGTGCCGTCACGAAGGCTTTCTCCGCACGGGAGCGGGCGATAGCTCTTTTTGGGCCTCGTCCACGTCGGTGAGCGCATCCTTGGTGCTCTCGATGGCGTCTTCCAGCGTGTCCTTATAAGTATCGAACTCGGGCCCGCCCTGGTCGAGTTTTTGTAGAGCGTCCGAAAAATCTTTGCCTTTCGATTTGAAAATCTTCAGCGAGGCTCGAATATCCGCCTGTTTTTCTCGCGCCAGGCCGATTTGGTCCGTGGCATCATCGATGCATCCGGCATAATCATTCAGCAGACTATTCAGCATTTCCCCGCGGCGGCGGTCAGGAGTCTGCCGGGTAAGCTCGTATTGAAATTTCTTCAGGCGATCTTCCGCAAAGGATATGTATAGCTTGATGCGTTCCCCTGGCTCTACTGCTTCGCGGATTTTGTCCGCTTCCGAGTCCGTCAAGTACTCTTTCTTTTGCGCGGCGGGATTTGCTGCACGCGCGGAAGCTACGGTGAAAATCAGCCCGGCTGACAAAATGGAAAGAGCTAAATTGCGCCACAGCATATTTCACCCCTGAGGTTTCGCCGCATCCGGCTGCGGCTCGGGCGCAGGTTCCGGCCGGCGCGGAAAAAGTTCATGAATCAATTGACGGTCCATTTGCTCCAGATCCCGGCGCACGTCGAGAAACGGTTTCTGCTCGTCGCCCGGTAAATCCACGATAATGTCGCTGAGACGCCGCAACGCCTGCCGCAAGGAAATTTGAAGCTGTTTGAATCCGTTTGGATGCTTTTCCGGGTCGGGCTCTTTACCTTCCAGAGCCTTTTGGCAGGCCTGCGCTTCGTCCCGGTACTGCCGGAAAATTGCCAGCGCTTCTCCAAAATTCTCCGAGTCCTCATCCTTTAGGATATCCCGGAACTCGGCGTCGCCGAGCGGAAGCAACAGCTTGGCTTTACGAATGGGATCCGTCTCGTGCGTAAATCGGGAGCGTAGCTCCGCGGTGCTGTTCTGCGGCAACATGGCCTGCGCCAGTGGCGCAGCGCTCGCGCAGCCCGCAATCGCCATCGCGATTCCGATCATCCGGAACAAAAGGGACAATTTGCTACCTCTTTTTTGTCTCGCGGGAAAGAACTCGCACGCGCGCTGATGCTTCGAAGTACATGTCATTGTTCTGGTCCGTGTTCAACTCCAGAAATTTCTTGTACGCATCGAGCGCCGGAACCACCTGTCCCAGTTTATCGTAACAGGTGGCGCGAATGAACCAGCTCCCCGCCGGCAATGTTTTTCTCCTCGAAAGCAGGTCCAGGCCTTGCAACGCCGCCGAATAATTCTTATTGAGATACTGCGCGGTNNTCCTTTTTCTCCAGATACAAATGGCCGAGCTGCGCAGCCAAATCAGCATCTTGCGGTGCAATCGCAATCGCTTTTTGCAAAGCCGGCAGAGCGTCGTCGTAACGTTTTCTCTGGAACGCAATTTGCACCCGCAACTTCAGCGCGCGAAGATTGTCGGGCGCGCCGGCTGTCGCGCGATCGAGTTCTGCCAGAGCTTCATCGTTCTTGCCCAGCTCGGCAAGCTCGGCGGCGAGTTCCATCCGGGCATTCGCGTCATTCGGCCGGCTCTGCAAATAGGCCGCCAATTCAGTCGCCGCTTCGTCGATCTTTTTCTGCGCAAACAAAGCTTGGGCCAGTCCGAGATGAACTTGCCCCAACGCAGCGCCCGCGGGATGTAACGGCAGCGCCTCCCGATACACCGCTTCCGCATCGGCCGGACGCCCAGCGCCCAGCAGCGCGTGCCCAAGCGATGTTCGAATGTCGAGATCTTTGTCGTCCAGTTTCTTCGCCGCTTCGTATTGATCGATNNATAATTCCGCGGCCTTTTGCAGAGGCGCAATCGCCGCGGGCGGGTCGGTCGTCAGCAGCGTCAGCCCCAGGTTCTGATAGGCCGCTGCCATTTTGGGATCGAGCGAAATCGCCTTTTCGTATTCCGCCTTCGCTTCCGCACTTTTCTGCATCGCGGTGTACACGTAGCCCAGATCGTAATGCACGGTGGCGTCGTCTGGAGTCTTGACGAGATATTCCTGGTAGGCTTGCACGGCTGCCGCGTAATCTTTTCGATCCATCGCCGCTTGCGCCTGAGCCAGCAAATTGTTCAGCGCGACGGCAGCCGCGTTCTGCGGGATGCGCGTTCTGGTTGTGCTGACGGTTTGCGCGAAACTGGCCGCCGCAGCGCCCAGAAAAACGCAAAGCGCGCAACAGCAAGCCAGCCGCTTCGCAAACACTTTCATGGGTTCGGAGTTGAACTTTGAACCGAGCCGTTTGGGACAGCCGGCGGATGATCGTTCGCGTGATTCGAGCCGTTGCGCGGCTTCAAAACGCGCGCCAAATATTTGCCCGTGTGGGAATGCGAATTTCGCGCCACTTGCTCCGGCGTTCCCGAAGCCACCACCCGGCCGCCTCCCTCGCCGCCCTCCGGCCCCAGGTCGATCACCCAATCCGAGGATTTGATCACGTCCAGATTGTGCTCGATGATCAGCACCGAAGCCCCGCCTTCAATTAATTTGCGAAACGCAGTCAAGAGTTTCTGAATATCGTCAAAGTGCAGCCCGGTGGTGGGCTCGTCAAAAATATACAGGATGCCGGTATTCTCCTGCCGCGTAAGATGCGCCGCAAGTTTCAAGCGTTGTGCTTCGCCACCTGAAAGGGTGGTGCCCGACTGGCCCAGCCGTAGATACCCAAGCCCGACTTCTTCGAGCACCCGAAGCCGCGCGGTGACCTTCGGATTCGCCGCGAAAAATGTGAGCGCCTCGCGCACGGTCATCTGCAGAACGTCGTGAATATTTTTCTCTTTGTAACGCACGTCCAGCACTGCGCTCTTATAACGTGTCCCGCGGCATTCTTCGCAGATCAGCTCAACGTCCGCCAGAAAACGCATCTCCACCGTGACTGTGCCGTCGCCTTGGCACGTTTCGCACCGTCCGCCGGGAATGTTGAACGAAAAATGCCCGGGCGTGAATCCGCGTTTCTTCGCTTCCGGAGTGGACGCGAAAACTTCTCGTATCGGGTCGAACGCTTTTAAATACGTGGCAGGATTCGAACGCGGCGTGCGGCCGATGGGGGACTGATCGACCATCTCCACCGCCATCACTGCGGCGTCACCCTCCAAACGATCGCAGCACTCGCGCCAGTTTCCGCCCGTGCGCTTCAACTGCAGCGCTTTGTACAACACGTCATAAACCAGCGTGGATTTTCCCGAGCCGGACACTCCCGTAACAGCTACAAGCATTCCCAGCGGAATCATCACGTCAATATTCTTCAGATTGTGGCTGTGAGCGCCAATGATCTTCAGGAATTTGCCTTGCGTTTTGCGGCGTTGCGCCGGCAGCGCCACTTTTAAATCGCCCCGCAGGTAGCGTGCGGTCAGCGATTGAGGATCAGCCAGCATCGCATCGCGCGTGCCAGAAAACATCAGTTTCCCGCCGTGTTCTCCCGCTCCCGGGCCGAGTTCCAAAATGTGATCGGCGCCGAGAATTGTGTCCGGATCGTGTTCCACCACCAGCAGCGTGTTCCCTAGGTCTCGCAGCCCCTTGAGGATTTCAATCAGCCGGTTCGTATCGCGCGGATGCAATCCGATAGAGGGTTCGTCCAGAACGTAGAGCGCGCCTACAAGATGAGATCCGAGCGAAGTCGCGAGTTGTATCCGCTGCGCTTCGCCGCCCGACAGAGTGGAAGTGAGCCGGTCGAGCGTCAAGTAATCCAGCCCCACTTCGTCCAGAAACCTCAAGCGCAATTGAATTTCTTCCAGAACTTTTTCGACGATGGTCGCTTCCGCCGGAGTGAGCGTAAGGCTTGCGAAAAACGGACGCGCCTCCTTCACCGTCATCTGGCAGACTTCCGTGATCGAGCGCCCGGCAACTTTCACCGCGCGAGCTTCCGCGCGAAGCCTGGTTCCATGGCAGTCCGGGCANNGCGTCGCGCTGCGCAGTGGTCAGCTCGCGGAAAGGAATGTCCACCGGAATTCCTTTCGCGCGCGCGTATCGGCGCATGTCCATCGCGAGCTGCCGATAGCGTGGCTTGGTCCACGGCTGGATCGCGCCATCGGCGAGTGATTTGCTCTTGTCCGGAATCACGCGATCAATATCGAAATCAATTGTGTTCCCGAATCCCTGGCAGCGTGGGCAAGCGCCGTAAGGGCTGTTGAACGAGAAAAGTCGCGGCTCCGGCTCTTGATATGTCGCTCCGCATTTCTTGCATTCGAAGCGCTCGTTGAAAACAAGCCGCTCTGGCGTTGCGCCAGGAGCGCCGGGCACGAATTCCAGGATGGCCTCGCCCCGCCCTTCGCGATAGCAAATCTCGATGGAGTCCATCAACCGCGAACGTATTTCCGGCCCCAGCGCCAGCCGGTCCACCACGACGTATACAGGCCGCGTGAAATCCACATCCAGCAATTCTTCCGGTGTGGAAAATTCGAATACCCGCCCGGCTTGATACAGCCGGTTGAAGCCGCGCTTGCGCAAAGCGATCAACGATTCCCGAATCGTTTCCTGCGTTACGCGAACTGCTTTGCGCGAACGAACTGCCTGCGGCGCGTTCGTTGCCGCTTCGGGAGTGAATTTCAATTCGTAGAGAACGTAGAACCTGCGCCCTGCGGGAAGCGCAAGGACGCGCGCGGCGATCTCATCGTGCGTATCTTTTCGCACCTCTTCTCCGCACCGCAGGCAGAACGTGCGTCCGATGCGCGCGAACAGCAGGCGGAGATAGTCGTAAATTTCCGTCGCGGTCGCCACTGTGGACCGCGGGTTGCGCGTGGAATTCTTTTGACGGATCGAAATGGCCGGAGCAATCCCCGTGATTTCGTCCACGTCCGGCTTTTCGATGCGCTCCAGGAACTGCCGCGCGTAGGCCGAAAGCGATTCGATATAGCGGCGCTGTCCCTCGGCGTAAAGCGTGTCGAACGCCAGGCTCGATTTGCCCGACCCGGAAACTCCCGTCACCACCGTAATGGCGTTGTGCGGGATCACGAAATCAATGTTTTTTAGATTATGAACGCGCGCCCCGCGGACGCGTATTTCTTCCACGTCACCGGGCACCTCCGGACGCAAGACCGAGTCAGGAGCCTCGTTGGAGGCGGAAGCAGCAGCAAGCTTGTCTGTGGGTTTTGTCGGCATGCGTGTAAACCGATAATTATACGCCGCCTCGTCAAGCCCAGCAAATCGCCTTCCGCCGCCTTGATGGTACAGTTTGGCCGAGGCTATCGGCCCGGTTCGGACCCCATGGGAACTCCCCTAGTCACGGCCTGGTGTTACTCTTGCGGTGGTCCAAGTTCGACCAGCTAGGCGGGCACAGTGATTTTCATGGAGACACAGCGATTGCTCTTTCGCACGCACGAGCCTCAGGATGAGCCCGATTTTATCAGCATGCATACAGACCCCGAAGTCCGGCGTTACGTGGGAGGCCGAGCATGGCCTCTCGAAAAGGCGCGCACTCGTTTTCGGGAAGAATATCTAGGTTGGCCAAAAGAAACTTATGGCCTGTGGGCCACAATTCTTAAAGAAGAAAAGAAATACATAGGATGTTGTGGCCTCCGTGCCGGCGACAAGAAGGGTGAAGCGCACCTGGGATACTATCTCGCCCAGCCTTACTGGGGGCGAGGCTTTGCGTCGGAGGCCTCCCTGGCTTTCATTGGCGTCGCGTTCACCCGCCTGCGCTTAGTTCGCCTTCTAGCTGACGTCGAAAAGGGAAATGATGCGTCGGAGCATATTTTACAGAAGTTCGGATTCAAATATATTAGTCGCGAAGAAATTCCTGCCAGCGGCCGCGTCATAAACCTCTACGAACTCACGAGGTCAAAATGGGAGAAGAAATCGCCTTAACATCGCGTAGGCCTGAAACTGTGACGCTGTGGGCGATGGATGGCATTGCAGTTACCCTCAGAAAATCCGGCCGCTCTGGTAAAATGGCGCAGTGCCTGCAGGCAACCCACATTTTAACCGTGTGATCTGGATCGTCCTCGATAGCGTCGGCATCGGCGAATTGCCCGACGCCGCCGATTACGGCGACGTGGGACGCGACACGCTGGGCCACATCGCGCGCTCTCGCCCGCTGAAACTTCCGAACCTCGTTCGCCTCGGCCTCGCGAATATCAAGCCGCTCGCGAATCTGCAGCCTTCAGCAAAACCCGCGGCCAACTATGGAAAGGCCTCCACGGTTTCTCCGGGCAAGGACACAACGACAGGACACTGGGAAATGGCCGGCATTTGGCTAGAGCAAGCCTTCCCCGTGTATCCGCACGGCTTTCCAAAATCGCTGATTGCGGAATTCGAGTTTCGAATCGGGCGCCGCACGCTTGGGAACAAGCCCGCATCAGGAACGGAGATCATCAAGGAACTGGGCGAAGAACACGTGCGCACAGGATTCCCGATCGTGTACACCTCCGGCGACAGCGTATTTCAAGTTGCCGCGCACGAGGACGTAATTCCGATTGCCGATCTCTACCGCATGTGCGAGGTCGCGCGCAAACTGCTTCATGGCCCGGATCGTGTAGGCCGCGTGATCGCGAGGCCCTTCACCGGGACGACCGGAAATTTTCGCCGCACAGAGCGCCGCCATGACTACGCCGTCGAGCCGCCGCGCCCCATGTTGCTAGACGTGCTCGCGGACGCCAAAACCCCGGTTTTCGGCGTGGGCAAGATTCGCGACATCTACAACGGTCGCGGCGTGGACGACTACGTCACCACAAAAAATAACGCTGACGGCATGGCTAAGCTCACCGAAGCGCTCGCGCAGCGCCCGAGCGGACTAATTTTCGCAAACCTCGTGGATTTCGATATGCTCTTCGGCCATCGCAAAGATGTGGAAGGCTTCGCACGGTCTCTGGAAGAATTTGACGCGCTGCTGGGACCCTTCCTCGACGTCTTGCGCCCTTCGGATTTGCTCCTCATCACCGCCGACCACGGTTGCGACCCCGATCCCGTAAATCCCACCACGGATCATTCCCGCGAGTACGTCCCGATACTCGCTTACACTCCAAGCTCGCCTGGCGGCACGAATCTTGGCACTCGCGCAACCCTCGCCGACATGGGCCAGACCATCGCCGAAAATTTCTACACGAGCATCCCCCACGGCACTAGCTTCCTCAATTCACTTGCTAGTTAGTTTCAGTGTCTGCGTCGAAATCGCAGGGAGGGTTCTTTAGGGCGCAGCATTGCGAGGCGGGCGCGTTCCAGCACGGACGCACCAAACTTCGCAAGCCCGGCTAGTTACCCGTAGCCGTTTTGCTTGCGTAGTACCCCGTGCGCGTGCGGACGGAAAGTTTTCCATGCCCTTTTGGCGGAATCAGTTCAAGTCTTACCGAGCGGAACGTGCCATCCTTGGCGGTATTCGTGGGGTAGTACCCGATGGTGTACTGATTGCGAATATCTCTCGCGATCTCCGTGCAGACGGAATCCACGTCGGCTAGGTTGTCCGGAAAGAAGGCCAGCCCGCCAGTGGCTTCCGTGAGTGTACTCAAATCTTTTTTTGATTTTCGCACCATTTTCTTGTTGCTCTTGCGATCCTCATCGCTGAAGACGCCCACCGCGTAAATCACGGCGTTCGATTGCACCGCCGCTTTCACGGTATAGGCGAAGTCCTTGCGGCTGGCGTCATCGTCGCCATCCGTGATCACCAGCAGAACACGTTTGTCCTTGTGCCCCTTCTTAAGATGGTCCAACGATCCGATAATCGCGTCGTACAGCGCCGTGCTGCCCCGCGTATCGATTTTCTCCAGCGCTTCGTGAAGTTCCTCGGGATTGCTGGTGAAATCCTCGTCCAGGTCCAGATAATATTCGTCATTGAAATTCACCACGAAGACTTCGTCCGCGGTATTGCTGGTTCGCACGAACGACAGCGCCGCTTCGTTCACCTGCGCGCGCTTGTCCTTCATGCTGCCGCTGTTGTCAATCACCAGCCCCATCGTCACCGGCACATCTTCTTTCGTGAATACTGATATTTTCTGTTCGATTTTGTCTTCAAAGACCCGAAAATCGTCCCTGGGTAAATCCGGGACAAACTGCCCCTTTTCATCCACTACGGTCGCATGCAATACCACCAGGTCGACAACATTCTTGATTGTCGTGCTTTGGCCTTGCGTTCCCGGTGTCTGCGGAGGTGGAGGGCTCGGCGGAAGCGGATTTTGCGCGCGTAAGCAGGGGCCTGCGCAGAGCAATGCCAGCAAGAGCAGAGAAATTGTCGCCGAATGCTTAATGGCCGGGCGCGTAATAGCCTGACCTGGCATAAACGGTAAGCGGTGGAAGTCCCTTGGGAGGACGCAGCTTAACTTTGACTTTGCGCCATTTTCCATCGTGCGTCCGGTTGCTTGGTCTGTATCCAACCACATATTGGTTCCGCAACTCCATGCTGATTTTCGACGCGATGTCGGGCATATCGCCCATGCTGGTGACAGCGAAGGCGCGCCCGCCGGTCATTTCCGTCAACTCCGACAGTAGCGACGGTCCCATCCGTTCTTCCACTGTCGGCCCGCCGCCTGCATCATACAAACCGATGGCGTAAATCTGCACATCCGCTTCTCTTGCGTACTTCCGGATGTCGGCTTCCGTGTAGCGGCTATGATTATCGCCTCCGTCAGATATGACGAGCAATGCTTTCTTTGTGTTGTGTGCACCTTTCATTTCGCTGAGGCCCAGATAAATTCCATCCAGCAAAGCCGTTTGCCCCTTCGCCGACGCATACATCAGTCGGTTTTGCAAATCTTCTACACTGGCCGTGAACGGACTGGTCAGTTGCGCCCGGTCGTTAAAATTAATCAACAGGAACTCATCCTTCGGGTTTGCAGTGCGGAAAAACTGTACCGCGGCGGTCCGGGATTTTTCGATCTTGTCGCTCATGCTCCCGCTCATATCGAAAATCACGCCGATCGAGATGGGCACATCCTCGCCCGAAAAGCGCAGAACTTCCTGCTCCACTCCGTCTTCGAATATGCGGAAGTTGCTTTGTTCCAGCCCGGTCACAAGCCGCCCATAAGGATCCGTCACGGTAACGTTGATCAGCGCTAAGTCTGTTTCCGCCTTCAGCGCTTTACCTTTTTCTATTCGCTGCGAATTTTCAGGTGGGACTGGTCCGGCGGGAGATTCTTCTTGGGACCATGCGGGAGATGCTGACGACGCCAGCAATACAAGAGCGGCACAAAGCGCTGCCAAAGAATGGCTCCGAAACCGGTTCCGTGCGCGGACTAGCAACTGGACCCCCGAAAAGCCGCGGGACTCGCGCAGCGCCGCGAGTCTCTTTTTATCTCTAGCAGGATTGTAGCACTCGCTTTCGCTAAAGCAAGCGCCGCGTTCCTGTAATTTGGTAGTGGTCCAACCAGTACCCGCCTCGGCCCCCATCCTCTCCGTGCTAAGATGCGAGCCGCAGGCGAAGGTTAGCGAGTTCTTATGACTTCAGCTAAAGCGAATAGCGTTTTATTGGTCGTGCCGGCGCGTTACGCCTCCGTTCGCTTTCCCGGCAAGCCCCTGGCTCAGATCGCCGGCCGACCAATGATCGAGCACGTTGTCGAGCGGTTGCGTGAAGCCGGTAGCGCCTCCCGAATTGTCGTTGCCACCGAAGATCAGCGCATCAAGGACGCGGTAGCGTCTTTCGGCGGGGAAGCAATCATGACCCGCGCCGACCACCGTACTGGTACTGACCGCGTTGCAGAAGTCGCCGTGCACATCCCCGCCGACATTTACGTAAACGTCCAGGGCGATGAACCGCTGATCGATTCCGCCACCGTCGACGCCGTCGTCCAAGCGCTCTCAGACGATGATGCCATGCAAATTGCCACACCCTGCTCCCCAATCACCAAGCCCAACGACATCATGGATCCCAACGTGGTGAAGGTAGTCCGCGATTTCGACGGCAACGCGCTCTATTTTTCGCGCGCGCCCATTCCTTGGGTCCGCGATACCGGCGCGAAGGTCGCCGCCGAGCATTGGAAGCACATCGGGCTTTACGGTTATCGCCGCGACGCCCTGCTCGAGTTTCCCACCCTTCCTCCCGGTGAACTCGAGAGAGTCGAGCAACTCGAGCAACTCCGCTGGCTCGAAAATGGCTTTCACATCGGCGTGGTAGAAGCGGATTACGACGGCGTTAGCGTCGATGTCCCCGCCGACGTCGAGCGCGTCGAAAAAATATTGCGCGAAGGCCCCGCTAAATAGCCGCCGCTGACTTCTTCTCGGTTTTGTTGGCTGCGGTCCGCGTGCCGATAGACGGAAGGGCGGGGTTTCAACCCCGCCGTAAGCCGTCGATTTCTTCAGGGGTTTTAACCCCTGAAGTTGCACGCATCAAATCGCCTCAAAATAAAATCTAAAATGGTGATTTGACACGTGCCGCCATTGTGACCATAATGTTGAGTACGCAGATTCTTTCCGGAGGAAGTCGAGCCCTTTGCGTTCCGCCCCGAAGTACATTTTCGTCACCGGGGGCGTAGTTTCTTCACTCGGAAAAGGCGTCGCCGCCGCTTCCATCGGTTGTCTCCTCGAAAGCCGCGGTCTGAAAGTCACCCTCCAGAAGTGCGATCCCTACCTGAACGTTGATCCTGGCACCATGTCGCCCTATCAGCACGG
>PLZZ01000259.1 GCA_003153585.1 Acidobacteriota bacterium
ACGGTTTGTTTCATTCAGTATCGCGGGCGCGACGCCTCCAGAACACTGGGTGATTGCTAGCGTAGCGCGGGAGGCAAGCAGGGTCAAGGTGGGAGCAACAGGATTCATTAAGCTGTAATGTTGATAAATCACGCGGCTCGAGTCAAAAACCGCCCATAACGGCCTTGCCGGGTACGTCGGAATGGACCTTCGATCCGGGAGTAACTCTTGTTTCAATTGCCCGAGAAAAGGGCCCAGCCTAGCCTCGACATTGTGTCATTCTGTTAGTTACCGCTGGGGGGTGGAAGCTAAGGCAAGGAACCGTTCCAAGATGAGAATCCAGACGCCGCTGAGCGTCTAATAGGAATTGTAGCTAGCTGTAAGGCTTGCTGGGTATCAATCGACGGGAGACTTGTATGGCAAACGTTAAGGAACCTTCGCGCGACACGGAAGGCAAAGTTTATGCCGAGCCGCGTCGGACGCAGCGAGTGCGGATTGGAATGTCCGTAGAGGTCCGCTCAACCGAAGGCGAGCTTTTTCAGGAAAAGACAAAGACTATCACTGTGAACGCGAACGGCTGCCTCGTGCTGCTGGCTGCCAAGGTGAAGCGCGGTCAGAAGCTCATCATCAGCAATCCTCAGACTCAGGAAGAGCTTCCGTGCACCGTAATTTTTCAGGGTGATTACAACAGCGGCAGATCGGAAGTGGGTCTGGAATTTTCCGAGCCCTCACCCAAGTTCTGGCGTATCGCGTTCCCTCCCACCGATTGGGATCCAAATGAACGCAAACGCGCCAGCGCTCCGACCGCTACCGCACCCGTTCCCCGAACTACCCGCTAACTTATCAGCCGTCCCTGACGTCATCATCCGCGGACTTCTCAACGCAAATTATTTAGCCTGATTCGCGCCTATGGCTTGGCCGCTGGAAATTGAACCTTGGGAGCTTCGCGCGAGGTCTCTGAAGCCTGGAAATACGCGTCGTTGCGCTTGAAGCCGGCCCAGCCCGCATAAATATTGTTCGGGAATAGCCCGATGTACGTGTTGTATGCCTGGATGGAATCGTTGTAGCGCTTGCGCTCGACGGCGATGCGGTTCTCCGTGCCGGCAAGTTCGTCCTGCAAACGCAGGAAATTTTCGTTTGATTTAAGCTGCGGGTAATTTTCAACGATCAGGAGCAGTCGGCTGAGCGCGCCGTCGAGTTGGCCGTTCGCCGCGATTTTATCTTGCGGAGTTTGCGCACCCATCAGCGCGGAACGAGCCTTCGCGATATCGCCGAAAACGGTTTCTTCATGCGCGGCAAAGCCTTTCACCGTTTCCACCAGGTTCGGGATCAGGTCCGACCGGCGCTGAAGGACTACGTCCACTTGAGCCCAGTTGGATTTCACCGTTTCGTTCAGCGTGACCATCTGATTGCGATGTGAAACGTACGAACCCCCGACGATCAGCGCGATGATGACGAGCACGACGATGATCGCTGCAACTGCTTTCATGAAATCCTCCTGTGGAAATTCATTCAATCACCCCGCGCGAGAGCCTGCCCCAAGAATCTTCAGGCCGATTCGAGCCGGCGATCCACTTCATTTGTGACCACCTCAACCAGTTCGAGATAAGCGTTGAGCGATGCCTCGACATCAATTTCGCGCTTCTTCCGTTTCCCTTCCCGCAGATCGAGTATGGCTTGAAATGCCGTTGGGTTCCCGCCGGTCAGCGACGCTATAGCATCCACGCTTCCGCGTTTCGTGGTCGGCATCTCGTGACCCAGGGCCAGCAGCGCGTGGCGAAAGAGCGCGCAGAATGGTGAAACAGAATTCATCATAATGCCGAGGTGGACTTTATTGCTGAGCGGCGCAGCGAGTATCGCCTGGCGCAGACGCAGCCAGGCTGTGCGAAGTTCGCGTTCCACTTGTAGCCGGTGTAGCTGCAGCGGCACTTCGAACTCGGCCAGAAAATCCGTGCCTAAAAGAATGCGGTGATGGAGCTTCATGTCCAGAAGCTCGATGGCAAATACGTCGGCGGAGCGCCGCAATTCGTCAACCGTGAAAATAAGCGGAGCCGGATTGCCTTGGCGCATCCACCACTCCGCCACGCCGTGCGCGTTCTCGAGAAGCGCGGCATCGGCCCGATCTACCACGCACACGATATTCAGGTCCGAATGCCCGGCGCGGAATTCGCCGGTGACCGCGGAGCCGTAAAGCACGACAGTCTTAAGGTTGTCGTGAATTGCCGCTTTCAACCGATCCACCAGTTCTGTCAGTTTAGCTTCCATTCGCAATGTCCTCAGCTAACTACGCGTGCGACGACTAAAAATTACCAACTCCCGCTGGCGCCGCCACCGCCAAAAGAGCCTCCTCCAAATCCGCCGAAGCCCCCGCCGCCACCACCTCCGCCGCCAAATCCCCCTCCGCCAAATCCTCCTCCACCCATCATCATTCCACCGATCATTGGACCGATCCACCCACCGCCCCGCCCACCTCTCCCGCCTCCTCGCTTGATAAGGTTCGCAATCAGTGAGAAGAGAAAAATCAAGAATATAATTATAAAGATTGGATTAGGCCCGTTCCTTTGTTGGTCTCGGCGGGGCGTGCGCGCCGCAGGAAGAGACGTCGTGGCGCTAAGAGTGACGCCGCGATCCTGCGCGATCACATCCGCGACGCGGCGCGTCATTAGAAGCATTGCAGCGTCGTAGTTTCCATCGCGNNAGAAGAATCAAGACTCCACTCGCGGACTGCTTCGGTCCGATTCCCCATTTCGTCGCCAGAGCAATGGAATAATCTTCGATGGACTTTCCATCTAGAGACTTAACAGTGACCACCGCAATTTGCGCTTTTGCTTTCTGATCAACCTCGGTGCAAAGTGCTGTTAGCAAGTTACGAGCTGCCGGACTGAGGACACCCGCAAAATCATTTACGTAGCCCTCAGGCTTGGACTTGGGAAGGCCATCCTGAGCCTGTATGCCGAGCGCGAGGAACAGCCATCCAAAACACGCCAGCAGAACGGTGGCGGCCTTCAGGCCGTCGATAGGGTTCCTCTGCTTGCGCATAGATGCCATGGTGGGTGGCAGGCATGTTAGGCCCACCCGAACGACGGTGTCAACGTACGTGCCTGCCGCACCCAAACCGCAGCTTTGGTGGAGCAAGACAAGAGTTGGGGTCGTGGCGTTGCAAACTTCGCAATTTTCGCGGAAGAATTGTCAGCGAGCGAGCGGCGATGCTACACTCCGGTGTCCGTTTGTTCGTTTACGCACAGTAATGTTCGCTAATGAACGAACCGTGAGCCGAAATTCCCGATTAACCGTCTAATTTCAACTGGATATGCATGGCCGCTGCGTTGCACCGAAAGAGGCCATTTGAAACAAATCGGCCTGCGCGTGCGTTTAGATAGGGTGAGGCCTGCTGGCATTTCGACGTTTCACTACTCTGAGAGGGAACCACGATGATTCGAAGGATTACTCATGTTGCGCTGGTGTTTCTGACGGCTGCTTCTCTTGTCGTTTCACCGGTCTTTGCTCAGTCACAGGAAACCCAGCCCCCGCAGGGAGCGCAATCCCAGCAAACTCCTGGGCAAGCTCAGCCGGGGCAAACGCAAGAGCCGACGGGTGGAGAGCTCAAAGCCCAGCCCAATACTCCCGCCGCTGACGAAGCGCGGAGCATGAAGATGGGGCCGGACTATTCGAATGGCAAGCACTTCTTCCCGGACATCACTGGTGCGTACAGGTCGCTGCAGATCGCTCAGCCCATGCTGACAAACTCCCCTCGCATCGACCAACTGATTCAGGGCGACAAGTTGATGCTCAGCCTGGAAGACGTGATATCACTGGCACTCGAAAATAATCTGAACATCAGCGTGCAAAAATTCCAGCCGTGGATCGAAGAAACGCAGCTTTTGAAAGCGAAATCCGGCGGAATCCCGCAGTCGGGCGCTACGCAGCAGGTGGTGCTGGGAACTTCACCGTCTGTTTCTTTCGATCCCATAATTACAGGAACGGTAGGATGGGAGCGGTCAACGATCCCAGTCAATAACCCGTTCATCTCCGGCACTGGAACAACCTCCGACACCGCCGAATCTATATCGTCCAACGGTTACACCTACAATTTCGGTTACTCGGAGGGTTTTCACACCGGCACGAACTTCTCAGTGACCCTGAATACCACTCGGCAAGCGTCCAACTTGGCGGAAAACCTGTTTAACCCATATATCCAGCCCGTGTTGACGGCCACTCTAACGCAACCGCTGCTGAACGGCTTCGGGATACTGGTGAATACCCGCTACATCCTGGAAGCCAAGAATTTCATCAAGGTGTCCGAGTCGCAATTGGCGCAGCAAGTAATCGCAACGGTCACGCAAGTCTCCAACGACTATTGGGAACTGGTCTTCGACCGGCAAAACGTAATCGTCCAGGAAGCCGCGGTGGGTGTTTCGACAAAATTGTATGAAGACAACAAGAAGCAGTTGCAGATTGGAACGATGGCGCCGCTCGATGTGCTCACCGCGGAATCGCAAGTCGCCACCGACCAGCAGAACTTAATCGTCGCGCAGACAACGCGGTTGCAACAACAGACCGTCCTGCTGAACGACATCACCAAGAATCTGATGGCGCCGGAGCTGGTGGGCCTCGAAATCATCCCGACCACAACCATCTCGAATCCCGAAGTGGTGGAAAATATTCCGCTGCAGGATGCGGTACAGGAAGCCTGGAAGAAGCGGCCTGAAATATATCAGGCGGATCTGAACCTGAAGAACGCCGGCATCGAAGTGAAAGCTACAAAGAACGCTCTTCTTCCCTCGCTCAACGTTTACGCGCAGTTCAGCCAGACCGGTCTCTCGGGAAACGCAATCACTCAGACTTCCACAACTCCCACTTCGATTGTGCCCATCCCGAGTGAACCGATTGTGGACTCTACTACCGGACTTCAAATAGGAAACGAAGTCGTGGGGTTTCCGGTATTTCCTTCGGGCGTGCAGACGAATGGCTTGGGCAGCGCCCTCTCTAACATGATCAACAACAATTTCCCAACGTATGCAGGTGGGGTGACTTTTGCCATTCCGCTGCGCAACCGCTCGGCGCAGGCGGACAACGCCCGCGCCCTGCTCGACGAGCGCCAGCAGCAAACGCAGTATCGCCAGACACAAAACACAATCGTGCTCAACGTCCGCAATACNNACGCTGGACGCCGAACAGAAGAAATATCAGCTCGGTTCGTCCACCAGCTACAACGTCGTGCTTCGCTCCCGCGACCTGACTGCGGCGCAAGGTACGGAATTGCGCGCCAAGGTCAACCTGGAAGAAGCTCTCGTGAATTTCAATCAGGCCATGGGGCGTACGCTGGAAGTCAGCCGTATTACCATGGCCGATGCCCTGCGAGGAAAGGTCTATCGCGAGAACCTGATTCCTGGAACGCCGGATGCCGGCAGCCCTGTCGGAGCAAAGTAAATCCGATCGAACCCGGAAGGCGATTCATCTTCAAGAGCCGGTTCCCGACCCAGAGCCGGCTCGTTGTTCACGCGCTACCCTCAATTTCCGCAGCTTGCCGCTGCCGTCGCGTTGCCCTAGAATGAGCGATAGACCGTTCACGTGTTGAGCATTGCCCCGCCGTCCAAGGAGCTCTGTCCATGGCCGAGAAAATTGGCGAGAAGACCGCTGATCCCCTGAAGACTAATCCGGCAGAAGCACTGGATGCGAAGCGCAAGCCGTCGCAGGCGGAGCGCAATTGGGAAGAAAAAACTCTGCGACCGACGCTGGAAAAGTCGCCCGAGCGCCCTTCTGATTTCACCACCGTTTCAAGCTACCCCATCAGGCGTCTTTACACCCCGGCAGACCTGCCGGACTGGAATCCCGAGCGCGATTTAGGCTATCCCGGCGAGCCTCCCTACACGCGCGGAATTCATTCCACCATGTATCGTGGCCGCCTTTGGACCATGCGCCAGTTCGCCGGTTTTGGTGCCGCCGAGGATACCAACCGCAGATTCCGCTATCTGCTTTCGCAAGGCCAGACGGGCCTTTCCGTCGCGTTCGATTTGCCCACGCTGATGGGATACGACTCTGACCACGCTCTCTCAGAAGGCGAAGTAGGAAAGTGCGGCGTGGCCATCAGTTCGCTTGCGGACATGGAAATCCTTTTCGACAAGATTCCGCTGGCCGACGTCACCACTTCGATGACCATCAATTCCCCTGCCTCGGTGATTTGGGCCATGTATCTCGCCGTGGCCGAAAAGCAGGGCGCCGACTGGAAGAAAATCTCCGGGACGCTGCAAAACGATATTCTGAAGGAATACATCGCGCAAAAGGAATACATCTACCCGCCCGAGCCTTCCATGCGGCTGGTGATTGACACCTTCGAGTTCGGAACGAAACACACGCCGCGATTCAATCCTATCTCCGTCAGCGGCTACCACATTCGCGAGGCGGGATCGACCGCAATCCAGGAGCTGGCATTCACTTTGCGCGACGGCATCGAATACGTGGAGTGGGGATTGCGACGCGGCCTTGAAGTGGACGAATTCGTGCCGCGTCTTTCGTTTTTCTTCAACGCGCACAATGACTTCTTCGAGGAAATCGCGAAATACCGCGCGGCCCGCCGCATCTGGTACAAGACCATGCGCGAGCGCTTTGGCGCCAAAAGCCCGCGTTC
>PLZZ01000083.1 GCA_003153585.1 Acidobacteriota bacterium
CCGAGGATCGTCAGAAACTCGCCGGACGCCACCTCGAGAGAAATTCCGCACAGGACCGGGCGTCCGGCAAATTGTTTTTCAACTTTTTGAATGGAAAGCAAAACTTCCCCAGCTCCGCGTTCGACGGGAACGGGCGAACCTGGTGCGTTCAAGAACGGTCTCCAGGAAGAGAGCGATGGTTGAATGACGCGCACACAGTAAAACGAAGGCGGTGCCCGCGGCGTGAATGGTTAGGGAAACCGGAAATCACTGGGCTGCCTTTATTTCATTCCAGATTTCGTTGTATTTATCGCGGCGTGGATATTGTTGCCAGAAATAAATGTGCGTCATGTATTCGTCCACGTTATTGAGGTGCAGGGATTGTTTCTGGTCGTCGCTCATGAACTGCGCCGACAGGGGATTGGCGGGATCGTACCCGGTGACGTCGGCGACTAACTTTTGCGTTTTCGCTTCGATCATGTATTCGAGGAACTGGGTCGCTAGTTCTTTGTTTTCGCTTGCGGAAGTGATCATCAGATGATCAATCCATCCGGTGGTATTTTCCCGGGGAATCGTTTCGCCGATTGGAAAATTCACTTTACGTAGATTGTTGGTCATCAGCGGCCAGCCCATGCCTGCGACGATTTCGTGATTCTCGAAGAGGTTTGTGAGTTCGCCTCCAGTGGCCCATACTTTTCGGATATTGGGTTTCAGTTCGATCAGTTTTTTCTTAACGTTTTCAAGTTCCTGATCCGTCAGGTTGTAGAGGTGCCCTGGGTCCGGCTTGTCGTAGCCGAGAACCTGCGCCGCCATGCAGATAGTTGATAAATCGTCCCAGACGGAGATTTTTCCTTTTAGGTTGGAATCCCAAAGCACGGACCAGCTGTCGGGCGGCGTCTTGAAGAATGTCGTGTCGTACAGAAGCGGATTAGGTCCCCACACGAAGGGGACGCCATAGACATTGCCGTTTATGCGGACCAACGGAGCGTTGCGCAGGCGGTCGGAAAGCTGTGAATAGGACGGCAGCTTGGAGAGATCGAGCGGGGCTGCCAAGCCTGCCGCCGCGATAGACGTCACCACGTCGCTCGACGGTGAAATCACGTCGTAATTGCTCGCACTGCCTCCGCGGAGCTTGGCGACGAGCTCGTCGCTGGTACCCATGTACGCTGCAGTGATTCTGCAATGGTGCGATTCCTCAAAGGCCTTCACGAATAATGGGTCCGCGTAGCCTTCCCATACCAAGAGACTGAGCGTCGGCGTTTTCTTCGCACAGCCTGCGGCGGAAACAAGCAGGGCGGCGGTGACCAGTGAAAGCAGGACTGAAAAGTTGTTCAGGGTTCGGATTCGCGACTCTCGGTTCAAGGAAATCTCCGACTTTCTCGATTGTTACAAACTTAAAACGTTGGTGGCGTGTTGATCCACAGCACCAGCGTTTCTTTTTTGCCGGGATTCTTCCAGTGATGCTCGTTGCTGCTTTCGAAATAAAAACTATCTCCGTCTTCCAGTCTGTGCTTTTCTCCCCCCTCCAACACGATTTCGAGGGTGCCGCGCAGAATGTATAGAAATTCTTCGCCATCATGCGCATACGATTCTCCGCTGCCTGCCGAAGGAGCGATGCGAAACAGATGAGGTTCCATCATGGCGGCATTGCCCCAAGAGAGCAGCTCCATGCGCACGCCCGGCCCTGCTTCAAGAACTTTTCTGTCCGCCGGTTTTACCCGACCCGGATTCACGTCGGAAGGATTAAAGAGGGACAAGATATTCACGTGATAGAAACGGGCCAGCCGCCGAAGAGTAGCGACCGACGCAGTCATTTGGCTGCGCTCGACCGCGCTGAGGAATCCAACCGAAACATCCGTCGCGCGCGCCACCTGTGAGAGCGAGGCCTTCCTCTGCAATCGCAAACGGCGCAAACGCGGGCCCGCAGCGCTGGCCTTAGGCCGTTGGCCGGCGTGCGGCAACAATTTGTGAGTTTTAAGCAGGTGGACGATGGCGGGTGCGTTCATGCCCCGCGCGCGCCGGAAGAATTGAGCGCGTTTTAGAATGCGAACGTCTGCGTGCGTATAGATTCGGTACCGGCTGTCTGTGCGAGTGGGCGCAACCAGCCCGAGATTCTCCCACGAGCGAAGGATCGATGGTGAAACGCCCACGATCCGCGCGACGTCACTGATGCGCAAATACCCTTGCACTCGCGGGCTTTTCGTCGCGCGCTTCTGAGACGGCCTCAAAATCAGTTTCCCCTTGACAACCTTTGGGCCTTCTTCTAAGGTTCGCGGATTATAGTAAGGTTTTTCGGGAAGCTGCAACCGAAAAAATATCGGTGAGGCGTCTCGGGGGTCGGGTGGCCTCAGGTTTTCCTAGAGGAGCGGCGATGACTTCAAAAACAAGGGCGCGGGTGTGTCTATTTGTGTTTGTGGCGTTGCTTTGGGGCGGAACCGCCAGGGCGCAAACAAACGGAACAATTCGCGGAACAGTTGTGGACCAATCCGGCGCGGTCGTTCCCGGCACTGTAATCACTGTAGTACTAAGCGGAACGGATACCAGACGGTCCGTTACTGCGGACAAAGACGGCTCGTTCGACATTCCTGAGTTAACCGTCGGTTCCTACGAGCTGAGTGCCGATGCCAAGGGCTTCAAGAAGTACGTGGAAAAGGATATCGTCGTCACCATCGGCCACGTCAATCTGGTTACCGTGAACCTCGTGGTTGGCGGATCCGCCGATACTGTCACCGTGGAGGCGAACGCTGCGCAAGTGGAGACCACCAGCACGCAGCTCGGCGCCGTGATGACCGACACTGCCATACGCGAACTCCCGATGGCCACGCGCAACGCGTACTCTCTCCTCCAGTTGCAGCCTGGAGTGCAGTCACAGGTCGGCGCGGACTTGTTTTTGGGCAGCGATAATGCCGGAGCTGTGTCAGTTA
This sequence comes from Acidobacteriota bacterium, assembly GCA_003153585.1. GTDB lineage: Bacteria > Acidobacteriota > Terriglobia > Acidiferrales > UBA7541 > Palsa-295. The sequence continues at coordinate 2,904 of PLZZ01000083.1, forward strand.
ACGGAGGCCGCGGCCGCTCCAACAATTACATGGTGAACGGAGGCGATGGCAACGACATATTCATTAACGCCCCGGCGATTCAGCCCTCGCCGGACGCGATCGAAGAGTTTCGAGTCATCACCAACACCTTCGACGCGGAATACGGCCGCAACTCCGGGTCGGTGGTAAACGTGGTCACGAAATCCGGCACCAACAGTATTCATGGCGATTTCTACGAGTTCCTCCGCAACCAGGCGCTCAACTCTCAAGGATACTTCGATCCCTTCCTGCTGGATTATAAACAGAATCAATTCGGCGCGACTCTGGGCGGTCCCATCAAGAAAGATAAGACATTCATTTTCGGATCGTATGAAGGGAACCGGTTGATTCAGGGAATCTCGTCAGGCAATGTGACCTTGCCGACGTCTGGCGAAGCAGCGGGGAATTTCGCTGGCGGTCCTGCGTTCGATGGGTCCATCACGGACCAAGCGTTCGCCCAGAACCTCGAATCCCGTTCGGGTTGCTCCGCTGCTCTTACTCCAGCAGGCCAATCAGCACTCGCGGCCGCCGCGGCCGGGAATACCCCCCAACTCTTCCAGACGGTTTTTGCCAACAATATAATTCCAACGCAGTGTTTCGATTCCACGGCGCTCGCGCTGTATCAGAAATACGTGGCCCCATTCGGAGCGGGCACACTGGCGACGGCTGGGGATAAACGCGAGCGCGGTGATCAGTTCACGGTGCGTTTCGACCACAAAATTAACGCAGCTCAGCAATTCAGCGCTTACTATTATTTTAACGACGATAACGCCACGGAGCCTTTCTCTGACTTTGAGCTAGAGTATCCTGGCGGGCTCCTTCCGGGCTTCGGCGCTCTTAATAAGACACGAGTCCAGCAGTGGAACCTGAGCCATACCTGGACCATCGGCTCCACGGCGGTAAACGAAGCCCGATTCAATTACTTTCGCGAAGGCCAGCAAGGGAATAACCATCCGCTAAATACGCTGCCCAGCGTNNCCATAGGGAACAACTTCGAGGGCGAATTGCCGCAGGCCGGAAACACGTTTCAGTTTACGGACAATTTTACAAAATCCGTCGGCAAACACACTATCAAGTTTGGCGGTGACGTCCGTCGCCAGCAATTCAATCAGTTCTACTACTTTAATATCAATGGTGACTACACATTCTTGACCGATGGGAACCTTTGCGCTCCATCCAACCCGAACTTCCCGAACAACTGCGATGCGCCCATTACGAACGACGTTGGTTTTAGCGACGCTTATCCCGATTATTTTATCGGTACGGCCAACGAATACACGCAAGGTGCAGCACAGCGCCAGAATGACCGCAACTCTGCGCTGTATCTCTTCGCGCAAGACAGCTACAAACTGAAGCCCAACCTAACGCTGAGCTATGGTTTGCGATGGGAACTGAATACTCCGTATTACGACGAAGGCAATCGGCTTCAAACCTTCCGCCCCGGTCAAGCGACCCAGCAATACCCATGCCTTCTGAATTTGAACAATCCTAGTAACCCGAGCGCCGGAATCATTTCCGCAGCGGCAGGAGGCAGCACCGATTGCAGCGAGACCGGGCCGGCCAACTCGGTTTTCCCGCTGGGCTTGGTCTTTCCGGGCGATAAAGGCGTTCCAAGGGGTTTGACCTCTACGGACTACAAAGGCTTTGCGCCACGCGTTGGAATTGCATGGAGTCCTGGATGGACGGAAGGCTGGCTAGCGAAGTTGACCGGCGGTCCCGGAAATTCCAGCATCCGGGCCGGGTACGGAATTTTCTATAATCCAATCGAACAGCTTGTGCTGGCGCAGTTCAGCGCGGAACCTCCTTTTGGCGGCAGCATTGACCTTTCGAATCCGAACTTCAACACGCCATTCCTGCTGCAGGATGGCACCCAGACTCCTAATGTGTTCGGCCCTGTTATCAGCCAGTCGCCGAAAACGCCGTGCTTCCAGGCAGGAGGACCAAATGGTTGCGTGGACTGGTCAGCCTTCCGCCCCATTCTTCTGTTCGGAGAATTTGATCCGCATCTGAAAACACAGTATGCGGATCAATACAACTTGACGATCGAACGCCAGTTAACTAAATCCATGGTGCTCCGAGTGTCGTACGTCGGCACGCAAGGACATCACCTGCTCGCGGTGCATGATGAAAACGCAGGAAACATTCAGACCTGCCTTGGCCTCATGAATCTTTCAGCCGCAAACCCGAACGCCGTTCTCTCGGCTCCTTTGGCGGCAGGCGGCGTACAAACTTCCTGCGGCCCGTTCAGCGCGGATAGCTCATACTTTATTCCTGGTGGAACGGTAATCCCCGCGGGGATATCGACATTGCCGCCCGAGCCTTTCCACGTTCCGTCAATTAGTTGCAGTGGTCTGGTTTTGCCCTACACCGGTACGCCGGGCGGAAATCCAGGATGTCTTCCTGCGGGTATCGTTCCGGCCGGCGGGATCACCCTTGTCGGTACACGGCCCTTCTCCTCACCCAATTGCCAGCCATCCACCGGAGCGGGTTGCCCGGCCGACGGCGTTCCGGTATTCAGCAACATCTTCGCCGAAGGTACCATCGCGAACTCCAATTACAACGCTTTGCAGATCTCAGCGGAAAAAAGCTATTCGCACGGTCTGTTGTTTCAGGCTTCGTACACCTTCAGCAAGGCTATAGACCAAGGCGCTTCGTTTGAAAACGAACTAAATCCGGTGAATTTCGACGCCACTCGAGGATTGTCGCTCCTCGACGCGAAACACAGGTTCGTATTCAGCCCTGTCTGGGAGTTACCCGTACCAAAATACGATGGATTCAAGGGCAAGGCATTGGACGGCTGGGGAATGTCGTCGATTATCACCTATCAGACTGGATTCCCCATTCGCGTCCAGACGCAGGATGATTTGGAACTGGAAAGCAGTTTCAACTTTGAAGATGCAAATACGCCACAAATCACCGGCCCCGTGCAGTTCACCAACCCCAGGACCGTGAACCCGGCGCTAGGCTTGAATCATAACTGGTTCAATACTTCGAACATCGCCGACCCGGCAGCGGGGAGCTTCGGCAATTTGCCGCATTCGCTTTGCTGCGGACCGCCGCTGAATGATACAGATTTGGTTATCTCGAAGAAGACCCCCATCAGCGAACGTTGGAACACGGAGTTTCGAGCAGAGTTCTACAACACGTGGAATCACACACAGTTTAACAATCCGGATGGAAACTTCAGCGACTCTACCTTTGGACAAATTCTGAAGGTTCGCGAAGGTCCGCGCGTAATGCAGTTCGGCCTCAAGTTCTTGTTCTAGTTTGGTTCGAGTCGGTTTGCAGAGCGAGGGTGTCGCCTGGGCGGCGCCCTCGCTTTGTTGCGTAGAGGCAGGTTAAGAGAAGGGCCTGGCGCCGCTAAATTTCAGGCCCCTGCCTCGACCGGAGTGAATGGTATTACGGAGGATGTCATGCACGAGGGACTTCAGAAAGAAATCGCCACCTACGAAAAACGTACGCCGGCTTCCCGCAAAGCCCATAAGCGAGCCGAGGAAAGGCTGCCTCTTGGTGTAGCCAGCAACTATCGAGCGTACGATCCGTACCCCATCTTTGTCCGCGACGGCAAAGGCGGCCATATTTACGACATTGACGGCAATGAATACATTGATTTCAACCTTTGCTTCGGCGCCTTGATGGCCGGGCACTGCAATCCTGCGGTGATGCGCGCGGTACAGGAAAAGCTAGGCACCGGAACCATGTTCGGAATGCCTCACAATCTCGAATGGGAACTGGCCGAAGAAATCTGCGAAAGATTTCCGGTGGAGATGGTGCGGTTCAGCAACAGTGGAACGGAATGCACCATGCATGCCGTGCGCCTGGCGCGCGCGGCCACCGGACGCGACCGCATCATCAAGATGGAGGGCGGCTATCACGGATTGCACGATTCCGTTCTCGTCTCGGTAAAACCGAAAGCCGAGGAAGTAGGTGACGCAAACTTCCCGAATTCCGTGCCGGGCGGCGAGGGCGTAACGAAAGCTACGCTGCAAAACACTCTGGTTGCGCAGTTCAACGATGTGGCCGGCGTCGAGCGCCTCTTTGCAAAGTATCCGGGCGAAATCGCGGCGGTCATCGTCGAGCCGATCATGATGAATGTCGGGATCCTGATGCCTGACGAGGGCTATCACCAGGCGTTGCGCGAAATTACCAGAAAGAATGGCGCTCTGCTGATTTTCGATGAAGTTAAAACCGGAGCGAAGCTGGCCCGCGGTGGGGCTTGCGAATATTTCGGAATTAAGCCGGATATCGTTTGCCTGGCAAAATCGATCGGCGGCGGCTTTTCGCTGGCTGCGTTCGCGTCCACGCGGGAAGTGATGGGTCTCATCTCTGAGCATAAAGTTTTCCACGGCGGCACGTACAACACGAACCCCGTTGCCATGGCCGCGGGACTCGCGATGTTCAGGGAAGTGCTCACGCCCGCGGCTTACGAGCACGTAAATCGGCTGAACAAGCGATTGCTCGATGGCTACAACAAAGAAATCAGCAAGACCGGCTTGAAAGCGTACGTCGTGGGCGCAGGATCAAATGGCTCGCTGATGTTTTTCCCGAAACCGATTCGCAATTATCGCGATTGGCTGAAGGCTGATAGCGAACTGTGGCGCCATTACTGGTTTGCGATGGTGAACCGCGGTGTGATGGCGCAGCCCTATTGGTGGGACGAGCAGTGGACCGTATCGATCGCGCACACCGACGCGGATGTGGACCGCCATCTCGCCGTATTCGCAGAAGTCGCCCCTGCGCTCGCGCAGGCGCAAAAAGAGCCGCATGCGGCGGCTAGCAGCGCGCACTAGGCTTTCGCGGCTCGTTCTCCTGAAGTAGCAGCTAAGGTCGGCGCGACAGGTCGCCTTCATCCCTCGAGGAACAAATTGGCAGAGTTAGCCACTCCGCAAAACGGGACCGCGCATCTGAAACGCGCGCTGGGGCGCTGGGATCTCGTCGCGCTCTTTGTTGTTGCGGTGTTCAATCTGAACGTGGTTCCGAGTATCGCTGCCAACGGCGGCGTCACGGTTTGGCTCTGGATTATTTCGCTACTCATGTTTTTCTGGCCCCAGGGCATTGCCGTGATCGAATTGGCGCATCGTTATCCGGGAGAAGGCGGCGTGTACCTGTGGGCCAAGGAAGTTTTCGGCGAATTCCACGGCTTCCTTTCGGGTTGGTGCTACTGGACTAATAACATGATGTACGTCCCGACCGTGATGCTGTACTTCGTCGGCGTGTCCGTCTTCGTGTTTCCGAGTCATCAAGCGCTGGCCGACAATAAGACTTTTGCCGTCACCGCATCGCTTGGCCTGCTGGCGATTCTCGTCGTGCTCAATATAGTGGGACTTGGCGTGGGAAAATGGATCAACAATTTGGGCAGTATTGGAACCGGTATCGCGGCAGCTGTGCTGGTGGGACTGGGAATCATTGTGGCGTTGCGTTTTGGTACCACAGTCAGCGCCGCGGATTTTCGCGTACCAGCAAATCCTCGATTCCTTCTGAATTCGTTCGGTGTAATTTGTTTCGGCCTTGTGGGCCTGGAACTCGCCTCCGTGATGGGGGACGAGATCAAGGACCCCGAGCGCACCCTGCCGGGAGCAGTGGTATGGGGAGGTGTTCTTTCGGGGTTTCTCTACATTGCCACGACGCTGACGTTACTGCTCGCGGTGAGCAAGAATGACATCAATGTCTTGCAGGGAATCGTTCAGGCAGTGAGCCATATGGCTCAGAAAGTCGGCGTAATATGGATCGTCGCGCCGTTCGCCTTGATGCTGAGCATTTCGATTGCTGGGATCGGTTCTGCGTGGCTGGCTGGCTCGGCGCGCATTCCTTTTGTCGCTGGGCTCGATTCTTACTTGCCTAGTTGGCTGGGGAAAGTTCATCCCCGTTATGGAACGCCGTACGCAGCGCTGATCGTTCAGTTTGTGGTGTCCACGATCCTGGTGCTGATCAGTTTTCTTGGCTCCGGCGTGCAGGAAACTTTCCAACGGCTGCTATCGCTCGCCGTTGTGCTGCAGTTGCTTCCGTTTCTCTATATCTTTGCAGCGCTGCTGAAGATTGCGGCCGATCCGCTGGCAGGGAAGGGACACTACAGCAAGCCCGTGCTTTGGCTCGCAGGATCGAGTGGGCTGTTGATGACGATTTTGGGCATGATTTTCGCCTTTTCGCCGGCGCAGCAGATCACTTCGGTTCTGGCGTACGAATGCTGGATGTTTGGCGGCACGGCGTTTTTCATCGGTCTCGCAGTATTCTTTTTCTTTGTGTATGGGCGCCGGAAGAACGCTGCGCGCGCACGTAGCGGCCTTTAATTACAATTGTCGCAGGAGAAGATCATGGCAAGCGAGGCAAAGTCCACCGTTCGCAGATATCGGATGTATATCAACGGGGAATTTGTAGAGAGCGCCGGCAAGAAATACTTCCCGGTGATAGATCCTTCGACGGAAGAAGTTATGGCCGAAGTCCCGGAGGCGAATGAAGAGGATGTGAATCGCGCCGTCGCCGCGGCACGAACTGCGTTTGATTCCGGAGCTTGGCCGCAAACGACTGCGCAGGATCGCGGCCGCATCCTTTTTCGG
>PLZZ01000006.1:0-5278 GCA_003153585.1 Acidobacteriota bacterium
GGCCTCGTCGACAAGCGGGACGCCTGGTTTATGAACCTTTCGGGTGGCCAGAAGCAGCGACTGTTCATTGCTCTTGCGCTGATCAACGATCCGGAAGTGGTGTTTCTCGACGAACTGACGACCGGGCTGGACCCACAGGCACGCCGGGCGATCTGGGAACTGGTGCGGGGCATCCGCGAGCGCGGCAAGACGGTGTTTTTGACCACTCATCTGATGGAAGAGGCGGAGCGGCTGTGCGATCGCGTGGCCATCATCGAGCACGGCCGGATCATTGACATCGACACGCCGCAGAGACTCGTGGATCGGCACTGCCCTGAACGAATCGTCGCGTTGGCCACGGATGACCCGATCGCCGAGGAGCGCTTCGGCGCGATCCCGCAGGTTGAGTCGGTGGTCCGCAACGATTTGCAATTCACAATTCGCGGCCGAGGCGAAGATCTCGTGACCGAAGTGATCCATTGTTTATCCGAGAATCGGATACGCGTCACTGACTTTCGCATGATCGTCCCGAACCTTGAGGACGTGTTTCTGAAACTGACCGGCCACTCGATTCGAGACTAGGATCCAAAATGATGCTGCGAGGGCTCTGGAAACTAACCTGGATCGAGATCAAGGTCTTCATGCGCGAGCCGCTTGGAGCTTTCGGGACCATCGGTTTCCCCGTTTTGGTGTTCCTCGTAGTGGGTCGAGCAGCTGGCCGCAACGTCGCCGCGCCCACGCTCGCGGCCAGCAGTTTTCTCCGCGTCGGCCTGCCGGTTCTGGCGTCGCTCCTGATCGCGGTCAGCTCTGTGCTGTCCCTCGTCACGATCATCTCGATTTACCGCGAGGGCGGCATTCTCAAACGGCTGCGTGCCACTCCATTACGCCCTCAGACGATCCTGAGCGCCCAAGTGATCGTCAAGCTGATGCTCACGGCGGCCACACTGGGCTTGATGGTGCTTGCGGGAAAACGCTACTACCCGATCAGCGTCCATGTTCCATTGTTCGGATTCACTATTGCGCTGCTGATCAGCACTTTGAGCATCCTGTCGATTGGCTTTCTAATTGCCAGCATCGTTCCGACAGCGCGGTTTGCGCAACCGATCGGCGCGGCGATTTTGTATCCGATGATTGCTTTCTCGGGACTGTTCGTGCCGGTGAACTCGATGCCGCCAGTGCTTCACGCGGTGGCGCGGGTGCTGCCGATGACGTATGCGGTGTCGCTGATGGAGGGAATTTGGAGGGGTGACTCGTGGTGGCCGCACATGGGCGATGTGGCGGCGCTGGCCGTGGTGTTTTTCGTTTGCACGGCGCTCTCGGCGGAAGTGTTTCGTTGGGAATAACACACTGCGCGGTGCCGCTTGGCTACGGGCTAACGGACGCACACCAGTCGACAGTCAGAACTGAAAATTGGATCGCATCATCTGAATGAATTCTCAGTCTCATCCCATCACCACGATTTTTTGCGGGTCAGAGCATGAATCAAAGCTCCGAGCGATACCCAGCTTCTTCATCCGGAAATACAGGGTCGAGCGATTCAGTCCCAAGCGGGCTGCGGCACCGCTGGGTCCCGAAAGAACCCACCTGGTCTCTTTCAGTGTCTTTAGGATATGGTTGCGCTCGACCTCTTCCAGCGTTTGATGGCGGTCTGGGTTTCGACCCGGCGTGATCCGAGATTTCAAGTCCCGGAGCGAAAGCCGCAGCACAGGACCGGGGCTCAAAATCACTGCGCGTTCGATTACGTTTTCCAACTCCCGGATGTTGCCAGGCCACGGGTATCGAATCAGGGCCTCCATTGTTTCCGAGGGGATCGCATCGATCGGCTTGCGCATGCGTTGGGCGGCTTGCTGCACAAAATGGCGTGCCAGGAGAGGAATGTCCCCCGAACGTTCCCGCAAGGGGGGGACCTGGATGGGGAAAACATTCAGGCGATAGTACAGGTCGCTGCGAAACTGCTTGTCCAGTATCATTCCTTCCAGGTCGCGATGGGTGGCGGCCACAATGCGCACATCTACCTTCTGCGTCCGCGTGCTTCCCAGGCGCTCAAATTCCCGCTCCTGCAAGACACGGAGGAGCTTTGGCTGCAGCTCGAGCGGGATATCGCCAATCTCATCCAGGAACAGCGAGCCTTGATGTGCCACCTCAAGCCGACCGATCTTCTGAGCGATCGCGCCGGTGAACGATCCCCTTTCATGGCCGAAGAGTTCACTTTCGAGCAGCCCGGTCGGGATGGCCGCACAGTTGAGCTTGACGAATGGTCGAGCCTTGCGAGGACTGTGGCTGTGAATAGCACGCGCGATAAGTTCTTTGCCCGTGCCGGTCTCGCCCAGCAAGAGGACAGTCGAATCTCCCCCGGCCACGGTTTCGACCATCTGCAGCAAACCTCGGAGAACCGAACTCTTTCCTATGATGCCTTCGAAACCGGTCCCCGAGCTAAACGTATCCTCGGTTAGGTCGATATGAAGCTTGCTCTCCAGATCGGTTTTTGGCCTGGCGTCCTCGTAGTGCAAAGGATAAGTAAGGCTATTTAAGCCCATTGACATCCTCCTTACCGTACTGCTTATCGCTGTGACTGTTTTGCCTTTGCCGCCTTGTCGGCCGGCTCTCTCGCCCAATCCATTCACGGATGTATGCCGGGCAATTCTCAAGCTGGATGCCAGTCACTTCGCAAGCGGCGAGAAACTTGACTCCATCGCGGTCGACGAGGGTGACGTCTCTCAAATCCAAGGCGATTTTGCGGCTGGCGTCTTCCAACTCGAAGAGCCTTCGCAGTTCGTCAATATCCTCTGCCTCGATTCGACCGCTCAGAATAAAAATGACTTTTGCGTTTGCTTTCCTTTGGATTCTCAGCATCCGAAACCCTTCCGAGAGACAGACGAAACCTGGATAGCAGGTGGCTGCCCAATCTCAAGCCGCTGAGGGACAGTGGCTTACGGGTAGTCGACTGTCGATTTTTCGCCAATTGGCGAAATTCCGCGCAATATTTCTTTGGGAACTTGCTCGATTTCTGGGAGTTGGCTCCGGCTCATTAACTGCACGCATAGACTCCAGGTCGCTGTCGCGGAAAGTACGTGCAGTTATACGGAATTGCCTGGCGGAGCCATTCGACGTTTGTTCTTGCTCGTTGCTCATTTTGCGGTCGAAAGCGCTTGCCATGAGAGAATCCAACCTCCCCATGGGACACATTCTCAAGGAGACGCTTTGAGAAGTCCTTCAGAGAACTCTGAAAAAGAGTGAAATACTCTGAATACCCTTATAAGCTCACCAGTTCCTATGAGCAGCTTCTACCGTTTCGGACAGTTTGTGCTGGATCCAGCTAGGCGCACGCTGTCTCGCGCGGATTCACCCGTTTCTCTGACTCCTAAAGCTTTCGACGTCCTGCTCTTTCTAGTTCAAAATCCCAACCGTCTGGTCACCAAAGAAGAATTGCTGCAAGCCGTGTGGGGCGACACGGTCGTGGAAGAAGGGAATCTGACGCAATACATCTCCCATTTACGCAAGGCGCTCGGGGACGACTCGGAAGACATCCGCTTGATTGTCACCATTGCTCGAAAGGGCTACCAGTTCACCGCGCGTGTCACCGTCGCCGAAGCAGCAGATATCGCAAAATACGCCACGCTTCAGGTTGCTGCGACCGAAACCTCAGAAACCGATGCGCGACCCGTGGAGTTTCCGGCCAAAGAGAAAGTTACCAAATTGCCGTCAGCTCGTTTCCGCTCGCGCAAANNCATTAGACACAGCTTTGCGCTACGAAATGGACCAGACGCCTTATCTGAACATTCTGGGCATGGATAAAGTCCTCGGGACTTTGGCGCAACTCAACCTCCCGCCAACCACAAAGCTGACCCCCGAGGTCGCACGCCAGATCTGCGGCAAGACCAACAGCAAGCTGGTGATCTCCCAATCGATCAGCGATGCCGGCAATGGCTACCATTTGCAGATGCGGGCGCTCGACTGCGGGTCGGGAGCAACCTTGGCCCAAGAGCAGGCGGAGATCGGCAAGCGAGACGAGGTGGTACACGAATTGGGAATCACAGCCGCACGCCTTCGCGCGAAGCTGGGAGAGCCCTCAGGTTCGCTGGCGCGCTTCAATCAGCCGCTGGCAAAGGCGCTCAGCCCTTCGCTCGAGGCTTTGCAAGCCGCCACTCAAGGGCTCAAGCTCTCCCTTGCCGGCGACGCTCAGGGAGGGCTCAAACTCTTTCAGCGAGCTGTCGAACTGGATCCAAACCTTGCCGTAGCGTATGGGCGCCTGGGCGCGACGTACCTTTTCCTTGGAAACACGGAGTTGTCGGAGGCCGCGTACACGCGTGCCTACCAGCTCCGCGACCGATTGACCGAAAAAGGCCGGTTGGGCGCGGAAATCAACTACTACAGTACTGTGATCGGCGACTGGGAGAAGGAATATTCCTCCGCGCTTCGTTTCTTGGAGATATTTCCTCGGGATGTGTTCGGTCATGTCAACCTCAGGGAAGCATTTGTGCATCTCGGTCAGCCCGACCGGGCCGCTGACGAAGCAGCCGAGGTAGCACGGTTACGGCCGAGCGCATATTATTTCGGAAGCGCGATACAGTCCATCAGGTTCGCCAGCAGATTCAATGAGGCAAAATCATGGCTCGCCAAAGCGGATGCCCTTAAATTCGACAGTTCACTAATCCGGCGGGAGAGACTCATTGTGGCATTTGCCACCGGCGACCGGGACAACGTCGAAAAGATCCTCCAGCAGGAGGAGCAAGGCAAGTATCGAGAAGACTTCCTGTATGAACATGCGTTGATCGAGATTCAGCGGGGTCGCTTTCAATCCGCCGAGCGCCTGCGATTGCAAACTTTGGGGCCAACCCCTAAGGCCAGCAACGCTGACTCGTGGGTGATCCCCGCGGCCCTAGAGGATGCCGAAGTCGGAAAGGACGCGCAAGCTCGACGCTATGAAAGCAAGGCAGCTGCAAGCTCGCTCGATCGCAATGACAAGATCGCCCTGGCGCAAGCGCTCGCACGATCAGGACGAACAGCGGAAGCCAGTACAATCGCAGACCAGGTCAGCGCGGAAAGGCCCGAGGACACGCTCGTGCAGCATTACTTCATTCCCACCATACGGGCCGCGATCAAGCTGCGGCAACACGATCCGGCGACAGCCATCGATCTGCTACGTGGCACTGCCAAGTACGATCTGGCGTTTACGGGATTCGACTATCTGTACCCCGCCTACATCCGTGGACTGGCGTATCTGGATCTCGGCGATGGCCCGTCAGCCGCGGCTCAGTTCCAAAAGCTAATCGACAATCCCGGTTTTAGTGTGAGGCAT
>PLZZ01000006.1:5297-5454 GCA_003153585.1 Acidobacteriota bacterium
ACCAGCAAGCCAAAGCCGAGTATGCCAAGCTCCGGAAATGAATCGCACAGACTAAAGCCCCTTTGGGATGGAGCCCCTCAAGTTCCAGGATGGGCCCTGAAGCGATTCTTGTTGATCTTTAGTGACCGGATCTTGGATTCCAGCGTGGACCGCGCGA
>PLZZ01000045.1 GCA_003153585.1 Acidobacteriota bacterium
ACCGCAAACATAGCCGTCTGCGTCGGAAGAACCGTAAGATTCGCGGGGTTCGACGTGATCGTCGATCCCACCGCCACCACCGCAAAATTCGAAGTCACACTTCCCGCTCCATTCGTCACCGTGACGCTGTAATTTCCCGCATTGCCCGCGGCGGCCGACGGAATGGTGTAGGTCGCGCTCGTGGCGCCCGTAATCGGCACGCTATTCAGGCTCCATTGATAGCTGGCCGCGTATGTAGCCGTCACACTGAGCACGATGCTCGACCCGGTGCAAACGTGCTGGCTAGCCGGTTGAGTCACAATCACCGGAGCGCTGATCGAAGCCGTGGTTGTGACGAACACTGCTGGTTCGTCCACGCTCGTGGCCGTGATGGTGTAGGTGCCCACAACGGTAGGAGAAGTCCATACGTTTCCGCTGAAGGTCCCCACGCTCGCGCTCCAGACTAAGTTGTTCGTCAGGCCGCCGCTTGCCGTCGCAGTAAAAGTAATTAGTCCCGGCGCGGTGGTCTGATTTGCCGGCGTAATCGGCGTAATCGTCACCATCGTTGGGGTGACCAAACATGTGGTGGAAGCAACGTTCCCTTTGGAATCCCTAACCGTCAGCGTGTAGGTTTTCGCGGAAGTCAAAAGCGGAGTAGGATACGACCCGCCGCTCACGGCCGACGCCGTAATATCCGAACTCCCCACGCCCATCGAGCCGATAACACCCGTTCCGCCCGAGAACGTGGGAACCAGCGTTACGGACGAGTTATACGGCGGCGTTGCCGAACTGGGAACCAGACTCCTGGCTTGCGGGACCTGCACAGTCAGCGTCGCGCCTAAACTTGTTACTGTTCCGTTTGCGTTCGAAACGGTCACGGTGAAAACCGAACCGCTATCGCCCAACACGGCAGGCGGCGTCGTGTAGCTGCTTGACGTGGCGCCGCTGATCGCCACTCCGTTCTCGTACCACTGATAGGTCAGCGTTCCCGCGCCCGTCGCCGTCACGCTAAACGTTGCGGTCTGCCCCACTTCCACCGTCAGACTGGCCGGATTCGTGATGATCAGAGGAGGCTGTGGCCTGGCGCCTTCAAACCCACCGTTGCACGCCCACATACTTAGCAGAGCGATGATGGCAGCCAGACCGCTCGCCACACGAACGATAGCTCGATGTTCCAATGCGGAATGGTCCTGCGCGCGATTGCTATCGCCGCGCTCGGTGGACCCTAACGCCGCAGCGCCAGGCGATACAAAACTTTTGAGGATGCGCAGCAGGCCCTGAAAATAGACCGGCAAAATCCCCTGAGCACCTCGACGCGGACGTAGCACGATGAGAATCTCCTCATCTGACTATATCCAGAATCAAGGGTCTCACCCCGCCTTCGGCCCGCCAGGGTCCCAATTAGCTAATAATCCTTTCGTTCGCCCGCAAGCCGGGTTAGCGCATCCGCAGAGATCGCTGCAGCGAAGTCAAACCTCGTGGTAGGCTCTGCTGATGATGCGGTTCTGTAACCGAGGCGTTCTGTTTGTCGCGATGCTCGCTGCTTTTTGTCCCGCGCTCTGGGCCCAACAACCGGATAAGACCACTACGGTGCAAGCGTGCAGCCCGTGCCCGGTGCTCACCGACGTGATGCCGGTATCTTTCCCTGAGCGATCGCAAGCAGCGTCGCCCGACGGGCGTTACGTGATTATCGGCGTGGACACCGATTCACCACCGCATCACACGGTCTTTTTGGACGACCATGCCCAAAAAACTCGGCGCAAGCTCTTCGACTACGATCGGCACATTGTTCTTCTCTGGGCCAACGATAGTAAATCGTTCGCCGTGACCGATTACATTGGCAATGACACCTCGCGGTGTACCGTGCTCTCGGTGGACAAAAGCGTTCGTCCCATTCATGTGCTGGACATGCTTTCCCCTGCTCTTAACAAAGAGGCTCGGGAACAACTCGAATCGCAGCTAAGCAACCAGCACGTTCACGTGGAGGCGTTCGTGTGGGCTGCACCAACCGTGCTCTCCGTGAAAGTTTCAGGCTACCGCGATGTAGACCGCGCAGCCTTCGAAACGTTTTACAACGTTCAACTCCACCCCGCGCAGCCGTAGGCTGGTGCCCTGCCGTTCTCTGTGCGCTCCGCTACCTAGGGCCTCTTGTTTTTTTCGTCCCAGTTCTTTGGTTCCCACAATTCGACTTTGTTTCCTTCTGGGTCCATTACCCAAGCAAAACTCCCGTTCTCGTGGTATTCGGGGCCCTTCTGGATCGCAACGCCGCCCTTCTTTAATTGCGCGATCATTTCGTCCATATTGTCGATTCGATAGTTGATCATGAAACTCGATTCGCTCGGGCTGAACCATTTCGTCTTCGGCTCTGCGACAACCCATGCGGTCGCACCCTTGTCCTCTGCTTTGTCCTCGGTCCACTCCAGGGCGCAGCCTCCCCAGTCCTCCAGCTTGATGCCGAGATTCTTCTTGTACCATTCGCCGAGAGCTTTCTCGTCCGTTTTTGCCTTAATGAATACGCCGCCAATTCCAGTGACTTTAGCCATTTTTCTCCTCTCTCTCTTTTATTTAAACTTATGTCCGTTACTAGGAATGCAGAGCTTCAATTTCAAAATTGTTCAATCGCAGAAACTACTCTCATTCACGAATACTTCCAGCGTCACAGCGCGCGACTGGGCAGTGCTTCACGCCATCGCGGCAGTCTGCGCCGACTCCGGCCGCGTCTTTCTCCTCAGCACCGCTGCCGAAATCAACGTGATCACCAATCCGACCGGGAACGGCTCGATAAACGTGTACAACACATTGTAAAACGGATTCGCATACATCACTTTCATCCGCTGCATCTCATCGATTTTCGCCTGCACCACTTGCGCGCTCGCGCCGGACGCCTGCGTCTTGGCAACTATGGTCGCCGCATACTGGTCCATGAAGTCCGGAAAAACCGTGCGTTCCAAAACTTCCCACGTCGCCACGTAGAACACGCACGAAATCAGCGTGATGCAGATCCCCACACCAAACGCCTTCGCAAAGCTGACTTGCCCATCCGCCACGTTATCGCGATACGACCGGATCCCGAAATACACCAGCAGGAATGACAACACAATCGACGTGTAGCCAAGGATCAGCGCCCTGTTGTTCCCAATCTGGTGATAAAACGGAATGAAGCAAACCATCAGCGCCGACGAAATAACGCCGGAAATCAACCCGAACGTAATGACTGTCTTTTTCACTTTCGCATCCTCCGATATTTGAAGATTGACGACCGCCGCAATCTAGCTTGACGCCTCGCGCGATCTGGCTTGCCGACCAGCGCAATTTAGCTTCACGACTGCCGCAATCTACCCGCCTCCCGGTTAATTGTCGTCATCCTTTCGGGTGATTTTGCCCCGCAAGGTCACAAATCATGCTTTGGAGTGAGCTAGCTGCTGCAAGAGCCGCCCTCCGCAGCGCCGTTCAGGGTATC
Source organism: Acidobacteriota bacterium (assembly GCA_003153585.1). Classification (GTDB taxonomy): domain Bacteria; phylum Acidobacteriota; class Terriglobia; order Acidiferrales; family UBA7541; genus Palsa-295. The sequence goes on from PLZZ01000045.1 coordinate 3,440, forward strand.
AACCCGAATTCTTTGCCCAATTGCACCGCTTGCGTTCTGCGTTTCGCGCCAAGTTTATCGAAAACGCGGCTCGAGTGGGTCTTCACCGTGTTCTCGCTGACGAACAACCGCGCCGCAATCTCTCGATTGCTCAACCCCCCGGCGATCAGCCCCAGAATCTCCAGCTCGCGCGGCGTGATGCCGAGCTTGCTCACGCGCGCCTGGTCCACCACGAACGGCCCGCCGGCCGGCACCTCAACTTCCTTGATGATCACCTCCGGCTTCTTCCGCGTCAGCGTCAGCCCCAGCCAAATCCCCAGCCCCGCAAACAGCGCCGCGATCAACCCGCCGTAAATCTCCACCGAATGCTCGACCACCAGGAAGCGGTACTCCGTCAGCTTCAGCACCGCAATCAACAAGCCGCCGCACACCCCGTAAATCAAGATGTCGCGCACCGCCCGCCTGCGCGCCCCCGCCTCGGATTCCGTCTTCAGTGTCACGGCCCGCCATCATATC
>PLZZ01000174.1 GCA_003153585.1 Acidobacteriota bacterium
AACGCTCATTTTCTCTCTGCCGCAGTAAGTTGGGCGGAGGTCATTGGCGCGAACGCAATTTTCATTGGCGCTGTGGAGGAAGACAGTTCAGGCTATCCGGATTGCCGCCCGGAGTATTATCGCGCTTTCGAGGAATTGATACGCCAAGGAACGAAGCCTGATACGCGGATTGAAATCGTGACGCCGGTGATCGCCATGCGCAAATCGGAAATCGTGCGCCGCGGCACTGAGCTCGGCGCTCCGCTGGATCTGACATGGTCCTGCTATCAATTTGAAAACGAAGCGTGCGGAACGTGCGATAGTTGCCGGCTGCGGCTTCAGGCTTTCGCAGAGGCGGGAATAAGCGATCCTATCGCCTATCGAGCGCGAGTTGCGCAATAATAGGCGGCGCAATTACNNTTAAGATTAGACGGTGAAATTCTCGACAAGGACGGCAAACCCTACGCCGACGTGAACGTGGAGATCAAGAGTGTCGACACCGGGCAAACGTTCAAACTGAAAACCGACAAGAATGGAAAATTCGTCCAACTTGGCCTGCGATCAGGAACCTACACTATCTCGCTCAAGAAAGACGATTTCGATTACGGGCCGGAGAAATTTCCTATGGATCCCTCCAAGGAAAACGTTTACAGATTGAGCGTCAAAGACCAGATGGCTAAGACGGTGGCTGCGCATCCGGAAGAGGCAAAGAAGAAAGAAGATGAAGCAGACAAGTTTAAGGCTATGAAAGGCCACTTTGACGCCGGATTGGCGGCGATGGCGGATGCAAACGACCTGAGGAAGCAGATGGGAGCGGCTCCCGCTGACCAAAAAGCGCCGCTGCAGGAGAAACGCAATACCGATTGCCAAACCGCGATTACGGAGTTCCAGCAAGCTGAGCAAGGAGTCGGTGTCAAGGACCTCACCACTCATGCGACAGTCTGGCAAGATCTTGGCGCAGCACAAGAGTGCCTAGGACATTACGACGATGCCGTTGCGGCGTTTCAAAAAGCGATCGATCTAAAGCCTCAGGCCAGCACTTACGCCGGGCTCAGCACAAATCTTGCAAACTCGGCCGCGGCACAGACGGATCCGAAGGAAGCTGAAGGCAAGCTGGCGGAGGCGAACGCAGACTGCGAGAAGGCGCTCGCGCTGGATCCGGCAGCCGGGGGAACCTGCTACAAGAACGTCGGTATAGTGCTCAGCAACAAGGGCCGGCAGAAAGACGCGGTGGTGCCGCTGCAGAAAGCGACACAAGCGAATCCTCAAGACGCGCAGTCGTGGTGGCTACTTGGTGGCGCGTTGACAGCGATGATGGAGTGCAAGCAGGAGGGCGAGAAAATGAATTGCACGCCTGCCCCCGGAACGCAAGATGCATATCAAAAGTGCATTGCTATCAGCCCGGATAGCGCCACAGGGAAGGCGTGCAAGGAAGCCCTCGATGGCGTGTTGGCAGCGACGGGGGGTGTGGACACTACGGTTTCGAAGAAGAAAAAGAAGAGCTAGCGAGTCTTGGGGCGAGCGGGCGACATTTCGTTTATAGACCGCTGACGCTTTTTTCGCTCGATACGATTCCAACACGTATTCTGCGGCCTCGACCGGTAGTCTTTAGAGTGTTATTCTCTCGCAAGCAAGTTTGAGGATTCTCGTGGGCGAAGTGACATCGAATCAAACCAGCACGGAACGGCGACGAAGCGATCGTCTTTTCGAGTCCGTGCCTCTGATCGTGCGCGGAATCGATCTTCTGGGGCAACCATTCGAGGAGCGCACAGCTACGCTGGCTTTCAATCTCCATGGCTGCCGTTATTCCTCCAAGCATCACCTGCCTAGAAACACGTGGATCACTCTTGAACTACCGCAGGTGCGGCATCGGCCGAATGTGCGCGCACGCGTTGCGTGGGTTCAGCGTCCGCACTCCATCCGGGACTTCTTTCAAATTGCGGTCGAACTGGAAGGTCCGGCAAACATCTGGGGGCTCGACGCGCAGCCCGCAGGATGGACGGCCGCGGGCCGATCTTTGCAACTCGACGAGGATGCTGCCGCGGACAGCACCGTGTTACGCGCCGAAAGACCTGAAGCGAACTCTGTGCCAACTAACGCTACCATTTTCCTGGGAAACCCAATGAACCATACGAACGAATCGCGCAACTCTGCACAGGCGACGGAATCTTCTTTGGCCAACGAACTCGGTGCCGCGAACAGCCCGCTTTTCCGCGAGTTGCGGAGAGAGCTGGAAGCACAGGCTAAGGAAGCCATCGCTCACGCAGCGAAGCAGGTGCAGGAGGAATTTCTTCGCGCTGCGGAGGAGAGCGACCGGAACCGCACCGCGGCGATCGAAGACTTCTTCGGGAAATGGAAACTCCAGTTCGAACGGGCTCAGATTGGAGCAGGTGAGGAGCTTTCCAATCAAGTCGCTGGGCGCCAGGATGAATTCCTAAGGGAATTCAAAGCAGAGTTTGAGAAGAATTTCGGCCACGCGCGCAAACTGATGGACGAACTTAACCATCACGCGGAAACAATACGTCGGGAAACCGAAGTTGCTCGAGAGACGACGAGCCGCCTGGCACAGGCTCGCCTGCAATTCGAGGCCATAGAGGCCTCCCGTGACGCGAAACACGCCGAGGCGGAGAGCTCCACGAGGGACTTAGCGTCCGGCGAGGACCTTACAGCAGCATGGCGCCAGACGCTTGCGCATGAAATGAGCGCCGCGCGAGCACAGTGGAATGAGCTGCTGCAGTCTTCGCTAGACAGCAACGTGCAGCGGCTGATCGAGCAAATAACCCAACGGTCGCAGGATGTGGTGCGCGACGAGGAATCGAAGATCCGCGAGCGGGTCGCGGAGGCACGGCAACCGTTGACGCAAATTTCTTCCGAGGCGCGCGAAACTCTTGCCGTTATCAAGGCGTCACTGGATCAGGAGGTTGCGCGCGCGCGCGCGTCCTTGTCCGAGATTGAATCCGTAGCAAGCGGAACGAGAGAGTATTCGGCACAGTTGGAAGCGGCGAGCCATGACACGTTGAACGAGCTTCACCGCCGGTTGGAGAAAATACTGGAAGCGCAGACCAGCGAACTGAACCGCCGGGCGGATAATCTTGCCGCGGGGATGTCGCAACGGGTGGCGCCGGCGCTTGACACCCTGCAACAACAATATCTGGATCGGACACTTGCGCAAGCGGAGTCAAAACTCGCGCCGCACCTGGAACGCGTGCCGGAATTGCTGAGAGAACTGGCCGCGCGGGAGGTGCAAGCGGAAGAGGGTCTACGGCTGCACCGCGAACGATTGCGCCAAGCATCGGAAAACAATCAGCGCGACGTTTCCGCGCAGCTGGCCGCGACGCTCGTGGATGTGCGCAATGATTTTGAATCCGCTCGCAAGGAGGCTTTGGCGAAGTGGAATGAAGAGTTGGATGCCAGCGGTGTGCGAGCAGCTCATTCCGCCGGCGAATCCATCGGGCGCAGCTCCGAATGGTTCCAACAAGAAGCGAGGGCGCGGTTGCAAGTGCTAGTGGAACAAACAATCACGTCCGCGGGAACGGCATTCGATGAAAAGACGGGCGAAGCGGCGAACAGATTTGTGACCCATCTCGCACGAGAATCCGCAAATCACTTGGCGCAAATTCGCGAGCAGGTGGAAAGCGTAGCCGGTGAAGCCGCGGTCCACACGCGCAGTGAGCTCGACAAAGCCGCCGAGGCTGCCGCCAGCTCGTTCGGCCAGGTCCTGCGGGAGATTTCCGCGCAACAGGCCGAGCAGTTCTCCGAGACCAGCGGCAATGCGGTGAGAGAGAGAACCGGGGACCTCGATCGTTCCGCGCAACAGGTTATTCAGCGATTTGAAGCGAGTGCCGAAGACTCCGTTGGCCGATTTCAAGCGCGGATGGAATCGCAATTCGAGAGCAGCATGGAACGGGCTCGCTCGGCTTTTTCTGATGAGTTTGCTTTGGACTTGGAAAGTTACCGAGTGGAGCGCGATGCGCACCATGAGGAGTGGGCTCAAAGTATCGAACAGCTGAGCGGCGACGCGATTGGAAAGTATGAGGAGCGTTTACAGACGGCTTGCGATTCCTGGATCGTGTCCTCGGTGCGGCGGCTGAGCGAGCACGGACAAAATGTGATCGAATCGATGCTGCGGTCGGCGGATCTCGCTCTCCGAGAATCCTGCTCGAAGGTGTTTGATGGTCTGGCCGAAATATTGCGTGAAAGATCAGCAAGCGCTGCGGGAGTTTCAGGAGCGGCAGGTTTCAATCCCGGGCTTTCGCCCAACCGCGATGTGGAGACATCCGGCCCCCGCAACGAATCATAATAAGATCGCTGATTGGGCGCTTCCGCATCCTCCGTTTTCTCTCGCAGCAGCGCAATTTTCTAGTTTCCCCCTACAATTTCGAGAACGGAATCAGCAACGTGCCTGACTTGCTCTTCGCTCATGCCGGGGAACAGCGGCAGGCTCAAGACGCGGTCGCAAGCGCGCTCAGCGAGTGGGTAAGTTCCGGCGGGATCTCCCAGGGATGCGTAAGCCGGCTGAAGGTGCACAGGTGTGGGGTAATGCACAGCGGTGTCGATTTCCTTTTCGGCAAGCTTGGCAATAACGGAACACCGGCTATTCACGTAGATAACAAATTGGTGATACACGCACTCGTCGCGCGGATCATCCACCGGCAGATCGATGCGGGCATTCTGCAGGATGCGGCGATATTCGCGGGCGATCGCGCGGCGTTTTTCCGTCCATGCGTTTAGATGGCGCAGTTTGATACGCAAGACAGCGCCCTGAAAACCCTGCATACGGTAGTTGTATCCGACGAACTCGTGAGCGTAGCGCGCCGTCTGTCCGTGCGAGCGCGCGGCACGGGCAAACTGCGCAATCAGATCGTCATTCGTAGTTAACGCACCACCTTCGCCATACGCTCCTAAATTTTTCGTGGGATAGAAGCTAAATGCGGCTGCATTTCCAAGGCTGCCGACCATCGCACCGCGATAACGTGCGCCGTGGGCCTGTGCAGCATCTTCCAGAACGCGCAGGTCGTGACGAGCGGCGATCGAACGAATGGAGTCCATATCCGCGGGGCGGCCATATAAATGAACCGGAATAATGGCCCGCGTGCGACGCGTCACAGCGCGTTCGATCAGGTTCGCGTCGATATTCGCGGTAGCGGGATCAATGTCGACTAGAACAGGCGAAGCGCCACAATAGGTGATGGCCTCGGCGGTAGCGAGAAACGTATTTGGAGTTGTGATGACTTCATCGCCCGGTTGAACACCNNTGTTTCGTACCGCAGAAAGCGGCGAATTCCTTTTCAAAGGCCTCCACTTCGGGGCCTTGAACGAATGCGGACTCCTGGCAGATGCGGTCGAGCGCGGGAAGAATTTCATCTCGGAGCTCAGCATATTCAGATTTGAGATCGAGTAAGGGTACTTTCATTTGTGTGCCGCACCGGCGGTGCGAACAAAAACTGTACTGCACGGCAGCCGCCTCCACAAGCCCCATGGCGTCTGGGAATAAATGTCTTACTGTCAGAGGCCGTGTTATCGTTCCGGGTTATGGCGATTGTGCGCCCCCCCTACCGGCAAGAGCCCTCTGCGCAGGGACACGCCAGACCGGGCGCAACCGAAAAACTGCGTCTCTCGGTAATAATCCCCGTGTTTAACGAACGGGCCTTCATCGAAGAACTGCTGCTGCGCGTTCAGGATTCCATGCTCGCGGAAGAAATCATTGTCGTGGACGATGGTTCGACAGATGGAACCCGGCAGCTTCTGCGGGACTTGCAGGAACGACAATCGAACGGCAATCCAACAGCAGAAATCGGAGAAACACGTACAGGACTTCTACTCGACAAAGTGCGATTTTTATTTCAGGACACGAATCAGGGCAAAGGCGCAGCGTTGCGCCGTGGTTTTGCGGAAGCGACTGGTGACATTTACCTAGTTCAGGACGCAGACCTGGAATACGACCCGAAAGATTATCCCAGGCTTTTGGAACCGATCCTCGACGGCCGCGCAGACGTCGTGTATGGCTCGCGGTTCCTGGGGGGACCGCAGCGCGTACATTTTTTCTGGCACTACGTCGGGAACAAATTTCTCACCCTGCTTTCGGACGTCGTCACAAACTTGAATCTCACCGACATGGAAACTTGCTATAAGGTGTTCCGGCGCGAGGTAATCGAGGGTATGCGCTTGAAGTCCAACCGTTTCGGATTCGAGCCGGAAGTGACCATAAAAGTGGCGAAAGGCAAATGGCGGATTTACGAAGTGCCTATCTCCTATTCGGGCCGGTCCTATGAAGAAGGCAAGAAGATCACGTGGCGCGATGGGGTTGTGACACTGTTTGCAATCTTGCGGTACCGGCTTTTCGATTAGACTCCGATTCCTTGGGATGCGGGCTAAACTCGGCTCAAGTTAGATGTGGGTGAGCGTGCCGGTGATTTTCGTGCGATGCAGGGCCCAAGCGAAAAGCGCGAATGACAGCGGGATTAATACCGCGGCGAAGACAAGCAACGCCGCTATGGAAGGAAAAAGTTCTCCCCAGCCAGCGCCCGCCAATAATGCAGCACGCATTCCCTGGAGCGAATAGGTTACGGGAATCAGCCGGGCCAGCAGCTGCAAAGGTGCCGGCAGTACCGACACGGGATACATCATTCCGCCAACCAATCCAGAAACTCCGAGGACAATCCATTTTGCGGGATTACCACGTTTGAAGAGGATTGAATAACTGGCCGAGAGAATTCCCAGCCCGGCGAAAGCCAGAATCGACGCGAGGAGAATGGCCACGGCACCCAGCCAGTTGGCTGAACGCGGCGCGAATCCGAAGAGCAGCGCGGCCCATGCGAGGTACACGCAAGTTCGAATGGCCAGCGCAACAAAGGGATAAACTGCCGAACCAGCAAGAATCACCCCAAGCGGCGTTTGGGTCACGAGCAAGGCCTCTAAAGTGCGATTCTGGCGGGCTTCTTCCAGGCTCGCGTCAAAGGCGCTGAGTGAGACGCTCAGATAATCGAAAAAAGCGAATCCAACCAAGGCGAAGGCAAAGTAATTCGTTCCCGCTGGGAGCTCGCTGGATAGTTCCGGGCTCTGGACGAAGCGCGACAGATAATAAAAGGTTGCCACACCAAATAGAGCTTCCAAGGTTTCGAGCACCAGCGCACCGCGGTAGCCGCGCGCGATGGCAAAATCACGCCAGAAGAATGCCGCTATTTTCCGAAGAGTGCGCGCGAAGTTCATGATAGGGCATCCGCCGGCACCGCGTGGCGTGCGAGCGTTGACACCGCCGCCTCCAAGGTGGACACATGTGCCGAGGCGCAGAGTCCTCGCGGCGAGTCGCAGGCGATTACGCGTCCGGCATCCAACAAAACGACGCGGTCAGCGATCTCCTCGACTTCGCTCAAAGTATGCGAGGCGAAGAGCAGTGTGACGCCGCGCCCCCGAACGAGATCGTCTTTCAATAGACGACGAAAATCCGCGGCGGCCAGCGGATCGAGACTGCGAGTGGGTTCGTCGAGCAACAGAACGGCAGGGCCGTGAAGCAGGGAACGTGCTAATCCGAGACGATGCATCATCCCAGTGGAAAATGTGCGGACTTGACGATCTAGGTCGTCCTGGATTCCCATGCATTCCGCTGTGCTCACAATTCGTTTTCGCGCCTCAGCCGCGCTTAAGTTGTTCATCGCGGCAAAAAAAGCGAGATTCTCGCGGGCACTCAAGCGACTGTAAAATCCTTCATCTCCGCCGGTGTGGTAGCCCAACTGGCGGCGCGCTTCTGCGGCTTCCCGTTCGACGTCAAAACCTCCGAGCGTGGCATTTCCGTGAGTGGGAACGATCAAGGTGGCCAGGATGCGCAGCAAAGTGGATTTCCCCGCGCCGTTAGCACCTATCAGGGCCACGGCTTCTCCCTGTTCCACCGTGAAAGAAACATCTGCAAGAGCTTTTTCCGTCGCGCGGGCAAGCGGCTGCATGAGCGCACGCCAGCCGGTCAAAGCAGGCGGGAAGTATTTTTCAAGCGTCGTGACGGAGATAGCGTGTGCCGGCATCCTGGTGGTTATAACCGAATTTACCGCGTGGAATCCAGTTCCGTCGTTGCCGTTTAGCGGAAAGTCCGGGTAGAATAGCGCTGGGCGTGAACGAACCTATCTCGTATCGCGTTCTGAACGCTCATGCACTGCCGGGACTGCCGGCGAAATTAACTATCCAGCCCCTAAAGGATTTCGGCGCCCGAATGGACGCATCTCTCTCCGTGCATTCCATCGTAGTGGTAGCCAGCGAGCAGGTCTCGTGTCCGCTGGGGGAAGAATCTGCGATATTGAATTTAAGAAACAGCGTCTATTACGGCATGAATCCGGTGGGAACGCGAGTCTGGAACCTGCTGAAGCAACCGCGAAGTGTGGAAGAGCTTCGGAATACTTTGTTAAATGAATATGAGGTTGACGCTGAACTTTGCGAGCGAGATCTTTTAGGTCTGCTGGAGAAAATGCGCAGCGAGGGGCTGATTGAAGTAAGAGGCGTGGCGACTCCTTGACTTTCGTGCCATCGCACTTCGCTACTTCTATCTTTGTACGGCATCCGGATATTGTTGACGCGACTTTCTGCGGAACGGCGGGTTGAAATCGACGATGAGCACCTGGCGAGGCTTTTGGCGACTGAACGGATTCGAGCGAGGAATTGCACTCGAAGCGGCTGCGGGCTTAATGGCCACCTGGGTGGGATTGCGTTTCGCCGGATTTCGACGCTGGAAAGCCTTCCTGGGATGGCTTGCACCCAGGGTCGTGCCGGATGCAGCGGCGTCGAATGTTTCGCTTGAAGAAACAGCGCGCCAAATTACGCGCATGGAAGAGGCGGCGGCAAGAAATCTTTTTTTTGGCACAAACTGCCTAGAACAATCGCTCGTTCTCTGGTGGCTCCTCCGAATACGCGGTATCACCGCGGAACTGCGCATCGGTGCGCGGAAGGATGTGAATCGTTTCGAAGCGCATGCGTGGGTGGAGTTTCACGAAGCGATCCTGAACGGTCTGGGAGGAGAACATCTCCACTTCGCGCCGTTCGAGGGGCAGGCGACGTCGATGGGGACGCAAGCACATTGAGCGGAATCGTGGGCATGTTTGACCGAAAGGGTGCGCCCGTGGATCGCGCACTCCTGCGGGACCTCACACATTTTCTCTCCTACGTGGGTCCAGATGCACTAGATACGTACTCGAACGGCTGCACCGGGCTTGGTCACACGATGCTGCGGACCTCCAGAGAATCAGAGCGCGAACTGCAGCCGGCCAGCCTTGGCGAGCAACTTTGGATCACAGCCGATGCTCGAATCGACTGCCGCGAAGAGCTTAAGCGCGAATTCGAGAAAGCAGAACCGAATTACCGCCGAGTGACAACCGATTCCGCGTTAATTCTGCAAGCTTATGCTCTGTGGGGCGAGGAATGCGTCCGGCGTCTCCGTGGGGACTTTGCGTTTGCGATCTGGGATGCGCGCCGGAAAACGCTTTTTTGCGCGCGCGATCACTTCGGATTGAAACCCTTCTACTATGCTGAGGTCGGCGAGCTTTTCCTTTTCAGCAATACTCTGAATTGCGTTCGCCTGCACCCAGAAATATCCGACGAGCTAAACGATTCGGCCATTGGGGATTTTTTGTTGTTTGGGCTCAATTGCGACCTGACGACAACAACTTTTCGCGACATTCGCAGGTTGCCCCCGGCGCATTGCCTTTCCGTGTCCGCCGAGGGTATTAGGATTTCGCGGTACTGGTCTGCTCCTACTCAGGGCACCATCCGTTATCGCCATGCCGATGAGTATGTGGAACACTTTCAATTTCTCATTCAAGCCGCCGTTGCCGACCGCTTGCGAACCGACCGCGCAGGAATTCTGCTGAGCGGAGGTTTGGACTCAGCAGCAATTGCCGCCACCGCGCGCGAGATTTCCGGAAACCCATCCGGCGCTGCAGATTTGCGCGCCTACACGAATATTTACGAACCGCTGATTTCCGATCGCGACGGAACTCTCGCCCAGCAGGTAGCGGATTTCCTCAATATTCCGATTCAGTTCTTGGAAGTCGATGCATGCAAGCTCTTCGAGCGCTGGAATGATCCAGAATCGAGGAGCCCTGAACCAGTGGACGATCCTCTGTTTGCGGGTCTATTCGATCAATACAACTTAATTGCGCGTGATTGCCGGGTGGCACTATGTGGGGAAGGCAGCGACAACTTGATGCATTTTCAGATGCTGCCGTATGCAAAGCACATGGTGCGAACGCGAGATTTCATCGGATTGCTGCGAGAAATCCCGAGCTACCTTAGGTTGCGACCTTCTGTTTGGCCGGGAATTCGCAGACGTGTAAAGGGAGTCTTCGGGCGCGACCCCAGCGCGGCAATATTTCCGAGCTGGCTAGATCCTGATTTCGCCCGGCGCCTCGAACTGAAAGCGCGATGGAGAGAGTGGAGCGAGTTGCCGGCATATCGACCACACCCCATCCGTCCAATAGCCCAAGCTTCCCTTTCGATTCCCCATTGGGCGAATATGTTTGAACAAGAAAGCCCTGGAGTGACACGTTGCCTTGTAGAGACGCGTTACCCCTTTCTCGATTTACGGGTAGTGAACTATCTGCTCGCGCTTCCGCCTTTTCCTTTCTGCTTCGAAAAGAGCCTATTGCGCAATGCGATGGCGGGACGCTTACCCGAGAGCTGCAGGCTTCGACCGAAAACAGCTCCTTCTTTTGATCCGTTAGTCCAATGCTTGCAGCAGGCGAAGGCAATGGGTTTACCGGATCAGGTACAATGGAGTGCGGACATGAATGGTTATGTGAAGCACTCGGAGCTTAAGCCGCTGCGACAGGAACGCAATCCTGAGCAGATTGCGCTCGATGTTCGCCCGCTTTGTCTCAACTTTTGGTTGCAGTCATCGCGCAGAGTCCGGTATAACTGGCGTGCGGAGGTTGGCAATGCCTAAGCAGGGCATACAGGAGGTTAAGAAGCCTTATTCCACTCCTGTCCTAACTATTTATGGAACCGTTCAACAGTTGACTCACACGAGGGGTTTGCGTGCAACGAAGGACGGTGGCAAGTTTCCGCATATTAAAACATCACTACATTAAAACGTCATTTTGGATGCCTTCGATGCCAGTCCGAGTTAAATGCTTTGGGGAAATGCCAAATTAAGCGGGACTGCAAGTCTGGTGCGTTAGCCGGCTTGTTAATGTTAGATACTTAGCCTGGACGAAGTGAATTTCACTTATTCGGTCTTCGGTTTACTGCTCCGCTCAAATCTTCCGATTCCAGAATTGGTCGCAATGGAGACGTCTGTTTCGAGTCCGGCCGTCATTATTCACATGGAGACCTCGCCTTACACCGCGGACGAAATTCCGAGTGAGCAGGAAACTTTATCCTACACGAGCGTTTACGCCGATGAGGCGGGACAACCCGCTCTGCAAATCTGGAAAATCGCCGGGGGTGATCTCCTGCGCCTTGCGTACTGCGACGGCACACAGTTTTGGATGAATCGCACGGGAACGGAACTGTGGGCGCAGTGGCCGAATAATCTAACGACAGAAGATGCGGCTACATATCTGCTGGGTCCGGTACTGGGCCTTCTGCTGCGTTTGCGAGGAGTCACTTGCCTTCATGCCAGCGCCGTTGCCCTGGCTGACCGCGCCATTGCTTTTGTGGGCTCCGAAGGGGCCGGCAAATCGACAACTGCCGCACTGCTGGCGCGGAAAGGCTTGGCGATAATTTCAGACGACGTGGTAGCGCTCGTGGAACGGGACGGCTCCTTTTATGTTCATCCGGCGTATCCGTATCTTAGCTTGTGGCCTGATTCGGTCGCCATGGTGTATGGACCAGACAAGAAATTGCCAAGTTTTTCTCCTCATTGGGACAAACGGCTGCTGTCGCTAGCCGGTAACGACCTCCGCTTCGAAGCGCAAACTTTGCCATTGGGAGCAATCTTCGTGTTGGGAGAGAGAGGGTCGGTCCCGGATGCGCCATTTCTTGAACAGCTGACGCCGCGAGAGGGACTGCTGGCACTGGTAGCGAATTCGTACGCAACTAACCTTCTGGAAAAGGAAATGCGAGCACGCGAGTTTGAGTTTTTCGGCCGTATGCTTGGGAGGGTTCCAATCCGGCGCTTGCGGCCCCGTGAAGATCCGAGCCGGATCGGTGAACTGTGTGACGCAATTCTTCAATCGTACGACGAGATCAGGACTTAAGCGTGACGCTGTCCTTCAGGCATGGCCGCGAATTTTAAGGTCTATCCGGCCAGCTAGCGAGCAAAGGGGTGCCGCGTAACCTATTCTTCTACATAGACTTAAAAAATGTGGTGCACTCTTCGGCACACACTCATCTGTTCCCCATTTTTATGCTTTTCACAATATGCCAATCTGGGACGCGCTAACCATAAAGATAGGCCGCAAGCAAATCTCTCTTTGCGTACCAATTCTGAGGAGGCTGTTGCAATGAAGAAGCTATTTGGGATGCTCGCTTTAGTCGCGATTTTCAGTGTGCCGACTTTGGCGCAAGGAACTCCAACCTTTGAGGCAGGCGCCGGGTATCAGTATCGCTCCTTTGATGTGCCCGGGGGAGGCCCCCGGCTTAATATGAACGGGTGGCAAATATCGGCGGACGCTAACATCACCCACTGGCTGGGCGTCACGGCCGACTTCGATGGAACCTACGCGACTTTTGGCGGCGGAGATAACACTGTCTACTCATACATGGTCGGGCCACAGATTTATCCTTTGGGCCATCATGTGATAACGCCGTATGTAAACGTGCTTTTTGGGGGAGCGCACTTTGGATTCTCCAATTGCGGCGGTGGCGGATGCAACGATTCAGAGAACAAATTTGCATGGGGAGGCGGTGGCGGTGTGGACCTGACAGTGTCGAAGCACTTCGCTATTCGCTTGGCGCAAATTGAATATGAGCGAACGCGATTCTTTGATGCCGGAAGTGAAGGAATTCCTTTCCAAGACAATTATAAAATTGGAGCCGGTTTGCTGATTCGCTTCGGCGAGAGGTAGGCTTTCCTTCGTTTGGAGATGGACGCCGCGGCAGTGACGGCGAGGACGATTCCTCGTTGTTATCCGCGGCGGCTGCACTCTTGGAAAATCATGGACTGTTGAGTATCTGTGATTAAATCGTGATAATGTTAAAACACACCCTCTAGAAGCCGCAGATCAGTCCCAGAAAGACAATCTTCTTTCTAGGATCCATCTTATTTTCATTATGTTAGGTCAGTTCGTTTCGCATTTTTCGCCATTAACTCAGGGATTGCGAGAGGGTGAGGCCGGAGCTCGATTAGCATTAATTACAGTAGGTCGCCCGCAGTGTCTTCAGAACTTGACAACCAGCTGCAAACCATTTGCCACGTGGGCTTTACCATTCGTAATAAATTTATCGATTCACGAAGGCCGCGAGTCAGGATGGGCACCCGGCCATCCGGACGTCTACTGATGCATTCTCTTTAGAAATTCCTTAATTGAGAGCGGGCTATCGGAGCTGGCACGCACTCGGTTGGAACTAGCAGTTCCAACAGGCATCGTCGATACTATTCCTGAGGGCCCGTGGAACACGTAGCCCGTTGATTGCCCGACGGGTACATCAATGGCAGACCAAATCTCAAGATCGGAGATAGGATTGCCAGCCACTTCGGGCGTACCGGGTTGCCAAGAGTTATAGATTTCCATGCCGGCAGTTGCTTGGCCGTGGTTCGTAACCAATGGTAAAGGTGGGTCTGGGTCGGCCAGGAGGATGTCCTTAAAATAAACGGCCAGCACCGGGGTGTTAGCAGCCGCATTAATCGTCAGGAAGGGATCTTGAAGGGCTTCCGTGAGTATGTTTTCGAAAGAATAGTGATTGGCTATACCGCAAGTAACGTTGATTTGTATGCCGTGCCCAGACAAAGCAAGATCGCGCATGGTAACAGTTCCAACTTCATTGCAGAGCGGACTTCCTTCAAAAACAAAAGTTGGTGCAGTGGACCCACCGCTGTAGACTCCTTTCTCAATTAAGAAACCAAATCCGTCGCCTGTGATGTGCACATCCACTCCGTTTCTACCGCCTTGGCCCCCCACGGACACGTTTTCTAACGTGACGTAACATGAATTACCCACGAAAATGCCGTCTCCGTCCCCGCCCGCATTGAACGCAACGGCTAGATTTTCTAACTTGATTGAACACCCCGAAACGTTAATTGCAGGATTAACTCCCGGCTCCGCGAAAATCGGGACTTCTAAGTCTGGCGAGAATTGTGGTGCGACGTTCGTCAAGGGATTGTTTCCATATATCAAATAAAACGACGTTACGGTAAGGGTTGCGCCAAGATACAACGGACTATCGAGATTCAGCTTCATCCATCCGTTAGTGTTCGGAAGTACGAGTGGAGTTCCGATTAGATATCCGACCGTAGTTGGAGGAAATTCTATTGTTCTTATATTCCCCTTCATTGCCGCTTCAACAGCCGCGAGGATGGCTGGCGAGTCGTCGTGTTTATCATCGCCCACCGCGCCGTAGTCGAGGATATTTACGTACGTTTTTACCGGCGGCGCGAGAGTATGACCTTGTGCTGATGTCGGCGCTGTCTGGCCCTTGGCAGGTCCAGCACACGACTCAAGTAATAGACAACAGCAAGTCGTTGCGAGTAGAAGCAGTAACAATTTCACTATGTTCTCCATGCGTCGAGAGTCAGACTGTTGCTCTCGGCGGTAGGAGGCAACTAGCGTGCCAAATTCATGAGCGTTGTTTTCTTAAAGATGAAACGCACTGGATCGGCGCGAGACAGAATGCGTTCTGAAACGGCACAGATTTCAGCCTGTCCTTTCCAAAACGGGACAAAGGACTGCACC
>PLZZ01000157.1 GCA_003153585.1 Acidobacteriota bacterium
AGCGTGAGCGCCTGGCTCAGCAGCAGACCGCCCACCATCGCGATTCCCAGTGGCTTGCGCAATTCGGAGCCGATGCCGGTCCCCAAGGCCAGCGGCAGGCCGGCCAGCAGCGCGGCCATCGTGGTCATCATAATGGGACGGAAACGGAGTTGGCAGGCCTCATAGATGGCGTCCGTGGCGTTCTTGCCGGAATCACGTTCGGCATCAAGCGCGAAATCGACGATCATGATGCCGTTTTTTTTCACGATGCCGATGAGCAGGATGATTCCGATCAGGGCCACCACGCTCAAATCCTGGCGAAACAGAATCAGCGCGAGCAAAGCGCCCACGCCCGCCGACGGGAGTGTAGACAAAATCGTAATCGGATGGATGAAGCTTTCGTACAAAATGCCTAGCACAATATAGATCACCAGAATGGCCATGAAGAGCAATATTCCCAGGCCGGTCAAAGAAGCTTGAAATGCCTGCGCCGCTCCTTGAAATTCCGTGGTAACGGTTGGGGGTAAAACCTCCCGAGCGAGTTTGTTGATGCTTTTCACGGCGTCGCCAATGGCGACTCCATTTTTCAAGTTGAATGAAATCGTCACAGCAGGAAGCTGGCCGAGATGATTTACGGTCAGGGGCCCGAGATTCGTAGTCAAGTTTGCGACTGCGTTCAACGGAACCAGGTTTCCGCTGCTCGAATGAACGTAGAGCATGGAGAGGGCCGCGGGGTCCGCCTGATATTTGTCCTCGAGCTCCATCACCACCCAATATTCGTCATTGGGGGCATAGATGGTCGAAATTTGGCGCTGGCCGTAAGCGGTGTAAAGAGCGTCTTCCACTTGCTGGGCCGAGACGCCGAGCGCGGAGGCTTTGTCGCGATCGATGTTGACGTTCACCTGCGGATTCGCGATGAGCAAATCCGTAGTCACGTCCATAAGACCGGGAAGCTTGGCCATCTCCTTCATGAAAGAGGTGGAATCACGATAAAGCTCAGCCGTGTCGGGACTCTGAAGCGCCAGCTGATANNGAAAACTTCTCGCGAAATTCCTCAATTACTTCATCGATGTCCGGATGGTGCGCGAACAAAGGCGCGACAGCGCGAATTGCGCCCCCAAGCACGGGCACCCCTCCATACCGCTGCTCGAGATGCAATATCGCGGGGCTTTCGGTCGCGGGACGATCTTTGCGCTCCTTCAAGTGAATGAAGATGATCCCCCCATTGCTGGCGGAAAAACTTCCTACGCTCGAAAAGAAATCGTTGCGGTTGGGATCGTCGAACACAATCTTGTTCAATTCGAGTTGATGCTGCCTCATGGCATCGAAAGAAATTCCCTGCGCTGCTTCCGTAGAGATGAATATCTGGGATCTGTCTTCCGCGGGAAGAAATCCTTTTGGAATAACCGCGAACTGCCAGATTGTGATGATCAGAATGATTCCGGACACTGTCATCACGAACACTTTGTGCCGCAGGGACCACTGCAGCGAAACGTCATAAACATTCAGAAGCCGGTCGAAAAATCGCTCCAGCGCCATATACAGACGGCCATGTTTCATTTCGCCGGCCGGGCGAAGAAAACGGCTGCACAACATCGGCGTCAGCGTTAGCGAAACAACTCCCGAAACAAGGATCGCCGTGATAATTACCACGGCGAATTCGTGCAGCAGACGTCCCATGATTCCGCCCATGAAAAATACCGGCAAAAACACCGCCGCCAGCGAAATCGTCATGGACAAAATTGTGAATCCAATTTCACGCGAGCCGCTCAGCGCCGCTTCCATCACTCCTTCGCCCATCTCCATGTGCCGCACGATGTTTTCGAGCATCACGATCGCGTCGTCCACCACGAAGCCCACCGAAAGCGTCAACGCCATCAGCGACAAATTGTCGACCGTGTAGCCCAGCAGATACATAACGGCGAAGGTGCCGATGATGGACATCGGCAGCGCGAAACTGGGGATTACGGTGGCGGAGAGATTCCGCAGAAACAGAAAAATTACGAGGATCACGAGCGCGATCGCCAGATACAGCGTGAATTTCACGTCGGCAACGGAATTGCGAATCGATGCGGATGCATCGTAAAGGGTCTGCATCTGCACCGACGGCGGAATGATGTCGCGAAATTGCGGAAGCAAACGCTTCACCGCGTCCACAACTTCCACCGTGTTGGTGCCGGGCTGGCGCTGGATCGCAAGAACCACCGAATCCGTATCGTTCCACCAATTCGCGACGCGATCGTTCTGCACGCTGTCGTAAACCTTGCCCAGGTCCTCCAGGCGGACAGGCGAGCCGTTGCGGTAAGCCACGATCAACGGGCGATAAAGCGATGCATGAGTCAGCTGTCCGTTCGCCTGCAGCGTAAACGCCCGGTGCTCGCCGTATAGCGTCCCGACCGGAAGATTCACGTTGGCGTTCTGCACCGCCGTGTGCACGTCGTCTATCCCGATTTGCCGCGTGGCCAGAGCCTGCGGGTCCAGTTGTATGCGCACGGCGTATTTCTGCGAACCGTACACCTGCACTTGGGCCACGCCCTTCACCATCGATATCCGCTGGCCCATCAGCGTCTCGGCATATTGGTCCACGGTGTAAAGCGGCAGAGTCTTCGACCCCATGGCGAGATACAGGATGGGCTGGTCCGCGGGATTCACCTTCTGATACGTAGGCGGCGTCGGCATGCTCGGCGGAAGCTGAGAGGAAGCGCGCGCAATGGCGGCTTGCACGTCTTGCGCCGCTCCGTCGATGTTACGGCTCAAATCAAATTGCAGAGTAATGCTGGTGGTGCCAAGCGAGCTCGACGACGTCATCGAATCGATGCCCGCAATCGTGGAGAATTGCTTTTCGAGGGGAGTTGCCACCGCCGAAGCCATCGTGTCCGGACTCGCGCCGGGCAAGCTCGCGCCAACCTGGATGGTCGGATAGTCCACATTCGGAAGTTCGCTAACCGCGAGCGCCCGGTAGCCAAGAATGCCGAACAGAAGAATCGCTACCATGACCAGGGTGGTCATGACCGGCCGTCGTATGAATGGCTCGGCAATATTCATCGAGGATTCCCTAGTTTCCCTGCGGCGCGGTTTTGATTTGCACTTTGATGCCGGGAATCAGACGAAGCTGGCCGTCCGTCACCACCGTCTCGCCCGGCTCAACCCCCTTCGCGATCACTGATTCCGCGCCAAGCGCTCGCGCCACTTTCACCGGGCGCGACTCAGCTCTTTGATCCGAGTTGATCACGAACACGAAATCGCCGGCTTGCCCTGTCTGCACTGCCTGCGTTGGAACCACGGTTGCATTTTCGTCCTCGGACAGCCGCAGAGAAACGGTCGAAAATTGCCCGGGCCACAGACGGTGGTCCGTGTTTGCA
This sequence comes from Acidobacteriota bacterium, assembly GCA_003153585.1. Classification (GTDB taxonomy): domain Bacteria; phylum Acidobacteriota; class Terriglobia; order Acidiferrales; family UBA7541; genus Palsa-295. The sequence continues at coordinate 3,342 of PLZZ01000157.1, forward strand.
AAAGTACCTTTCAGCTTTATGGTCCCGGTGGTGTTGTCCACTGTGTTGTCAACGAAGCTGAGGTAGCCCGCTTCGGGCACCGTGTCACCGTAAGGCGTGGCTTCAATTTGCAGTCGGCCACCGGCCATGTATTTTTTAATCACCCCAAGATATTGTTCCGGCACGGAAAAATCTTCGTACAGCGGANNCCCGGATACACCTGCAAAGCTCCCGTGCGCCCATCCACCGGCGAATAGATCGCGCAATATTGGAGCTGAAGCTTCGCGGATTCAGCCGCGGCTTCGTCGGCGTGTACAGAACCTTGCTGCGCCGCGGCGTTCGCCAGCATTTGGTCGTATTGCTCTTTGGGCGCGATGCCTTGGTCGTAAAGCTTCTTATAGCGCTCCGCCTGGACCACGGTGAGGTCAGCTTGGGCTTTGTCGCGATCTAGATTTGCTTGGGCTTGCGCCAGAGATGCCTGGAAAGGGCGGGCATCCAGCGTGAAAAGCAGGTCCCCTTTTTTAACAAAATCACCCTGCTTGAAGTGCACCTCTTTGAGCACGGCGTTCACTTGTCCCTTGATCGAAACCGTTGAGTACGCCTCCCCCGTGCTAATGGCGCTCAGTTCGATGGGAACAGTCTTCTTCACAGCCTTTGCCACACTCACTGGCACGGCCAGGTCGGGAGCGTTTGCCGCCGTCTTTGAGCTGCAGGAGACGCTCACAAGAGACGCTGCGAGCAGAAGGACGAGAGCGGCGGATGATTTCCTTTCTTTATTTGACGGCG
>PLZZ01000180.1 GCA_003153585.1 Acidobacteriota bacterium
CGCGCGCAACCCAGCATAGCGATGGGGAGTTCGGGGATCATGGGCATGTAAATCGTGACGCAATCGCCGGGCTTCACGCCGAGTGAAGAAAGAACGTTGGCGAATTTGCATACGCGTTCGTGAAACTCGGCATAGGTGAACTGAACGGTTGAGCCGTCTTCGCCCTCCCACATCAGCGCAGGCTTGTTCGCATTCTTTTCGAGATGGCGATCGAGGCAGTTGTAGGAGACGTTGAGCTTGCCGTCGGCGAACCATTTCGCGTGAGGGAGATTCCATTCGAGGACTTTCGTGGGAGCCTTGAACCACTCGATCCTCTTGGCTTGCTCACCCCAGAATTCTTCGGGGTTGGCCAAGGCGCGTTGATACATCTCTCGGTAGTCTGCGAGGGATTTGACGTGAGCTTTTTTGCTGAAATCCTCCGGGGGCGGAATGGGCTTCTCTTCGAGGACGTGCGGGTCGAATTCTAGCATGGCTTCTCCGGTGGCCGGGCGCACGCCGAAAGCCTGCCGCGGCCGATGGCAGGAAGTACGAAAGGACCGCTCGCCCGCCCCTACATTATTCAAGAGCGGNNGCGGGCGTGAATATGTAACGAGAGTCAGGGCCGGCCGTCAAACCATATGAGATGAAGAACGAAGCGGAATTGATGGGCGACGGTCTGTTGCTCCGGCGGATGCTAGCCGGCGACGAAGAGGCATTCACGCTGCTTTACCGCCGGAGGCACCCTGCCATTTATCGTTTTGCTTTGCATATGAGCGGGAACGTGGCTTTGGCGGAAGACGTGACGCAAGAGGTTTTCATGACGCTGATTCGAGACGCGAAACGATTTGATCCGGAGCGCGGAACGCTTGGCGGCTTTCTTTTTGGGATTGCCCGGAATCATCTTCGCAGACGCTGGGAGCAGGAGCGGCATTCGTTGCCTCTTCCCAGCGATGCGGACGAGCTCGATTCGCTTTTGAGCGCCTCTGCGGCTTCCGGGAAGACGGGACACTCAAACGGAAACGGGCGCGGGCCATTTCTGCTGAGCCGGGATGAGTTTACATCGCTGGAAACTGTCGGCCGGGTTCGGCAGGCTATCGCAACGTTGCCGCAAAATTACCGCGAGGCGGTGATCCTCTGCGAGCTGGAAGAAATGAGTTACGAAGAGGCGGCGGCTGCGCTGGATTGTCCGGTAGGTACGGTGAGGTCGCGACTGCACCGCGCGCGTGCGCTGCTGGTTGAGAAGTTGCACGACAGCCAGCCGATTCGGCGGGCATCGGCGGTGGGCGAATGAAAGATGAGGCAAAAGTTATGGATTGCGTGCAATTCAGGGAGATTTATCACGATCTGGACCGGCCGGGGACCCCGGGGTTCCGGTTTCGGGAACGGGCTCTGGCGCACGCGGAAACCTGTGCAGGCTGCGGCGTGCTGCTTACCGATGGGGAAGCGCTGGATTTCGCTTTTCGCAATTTGACTCAGCATAATGCCGGGCGCGAGGCGCCGCCGCGAATCGAAGCAGCGCTATTGCGCGAATTTCAAGCGTCGAGACTTGCAGGATCGAGGAGAAGGGTTCATGGGCAGCTTGCCGCGCTTGGCGCTGCGGCTGCGATTCTCCTCGCGCTAGGGCTGGGAGTGCAGCACCGGATTACGTCGCGGCCCGGCAGTGCAGCGCCGCAGGCTACGAATATAGCGCCGGCTCCTACGACGGATGCTTCTGCAAAGGGGCAGAATCCAAGCACGAGTGAACTGGACGAGGACGAATATGCGGGGAAGTTCGTTCCGGTGCCATATGCCGATGATCCGGCGGCGCTCGAAGGCGGGGCGATCGTGCGAGTTACACTTCCGCGTTCCGCGCTGCGATCTTTTGGCTTGCCGGTAACGGAGAGCGACGGGACCGAAAGAGTCTTCGCGGACTTGTTGGTAAGCGAAGACGGAACACCGCAGGCAATCCGGCTGGTATCGGATGCAAATCCGAACGTTTATTTTTGAAGATGAGAAAAAACAATTTGGAGGAAATTCGAATGAAAGCCAGCAACAGGGTTCTGAGTATTGCGGCGATGGCAGTCTTGTTTGTGATGGCAAGCGGCAGCGCCTGGGCTCAGGCGTCCGAGCCGGCAGACCAAGGTCCGCCTCCACCGCCCCACCGTGGCGGGGCCATGTTCGAGAGAATGGGGCCGGGGTTTGATGGCATGGGGTTTGTCGGCTTCGAGGCCAGCCTGGAAGGAAAGACTGTGACGGGCGCGCCTTTCTCGGCGAGTTTTTCAACGCAGGAGACGCAAACGCTTACGGATGGAAATAAAATCGAGCGCAGCACCACGGGCTCGGTGGCGCGCGATACTCAAGGCCGCACTCGCCGCGATATGACACTTCCGGCTATCGGCCAGTGGGCGGCTTCGGGCAAGACTCCACCGCAGGTGTCGTTCATCAATGATCCTGTGGCGGGAACACACTACGTTCTCGAAGCGAGCACAAAAACTGCCCGGCAAATGTCAGCTCATACCCACGGTCCCGATGCTGCGCGCTCGTCCGCCATGGCCGCAGAAGTTCAGAAGAACACAACGAGCCAGTCGCTGGGCACGCAAACGATCAACGGGGTTTCAGCCCAGGGCACTCGCACCACTCGCACGATTCCCGCGGGCGAAATGGGCAATGAGAAGCCGATCGTGATCGTCACGGAGCGGTGGTATTCAGCCGAGTTGCAGACAACGGTCATGACCAAGCGCACTGATCCGCGCATGGGCGAGACTGTTTTTCAGTTGACGAATATCCAGAAGCAAGAGCCGGCTGCCACGCTTTTCCAGGTGCCGTCTGATTACACGGTGAAGCAGGGCCATGGCGGTCGCAACGGGACCGCAGCCCCGGTGCCGCCGTCCGAGGAATAACGGCTGGTTCGCGCGAAGGAGTTCGTCACAAAGATGCAAGTCAATACTTGCGGGCGGAAACACCCCGATCACGCTCCGCCCGCAAGCCCCCTTCTTAGATTCATTCCCCCAATTCGCTAGAGGTCAAAACGCGCTTGTCAGGATTTCACAAGGGCGCGATCGAGGAGTTCCACGACGTGCAATACTTCCTGGCCCGTATTGTGTATCGCAGCTCCGGCGCGTAGTTGCAGAATGCATCCAGGATTTGCGGTGAGGATGGCCTGCGCTTTGGTCTCTTTCGCGTGATTCATTTTGTCGGTCAAAAGATCGAGCGCGGCTTTCGGTTGCGTGACGTTGTAAACGCCCGCGGAGCCGCAACAAAGATCGGAGAGCGCCATCTCAACGAACTCTACGGACGGAATTGCACGGATCAGCGTTCGCGGTGCTTCGCGAATCTTCTGCCCGTGAACGAGATGGCAGGAATCCTGGTAGGTGACGCGCATGGGCAGGGGACGCAGTGAGGCTACCAGGCCGAGATCAACGAGAAATTCGGAAATGTCGCGAACTTTCGCTGAGAATTTCTCTGCGCCGGCGCGATCAGGGCCATCCGCTGGGAACAAGAACGCATATTCCTTCAGCGTGGAACCGCATCCGGCAGCATTCGTAATGATGGCGTCGAAGTCGTCCGCACGGAATGCGTGGAAGTTTGCCTGCGCCAGATCGCGTGCGACGTCGCGCACCCCGGCGTGAGCCGCCAGCGCGCCACAGCAGATTTGCTCCGCAGGGACGACGACTTCACAGCCATTGGCTTGCAGGACGCGGATGGTTGCGCGGTTGAGATCGCTGAATGTTACCTGCGCCACGCAACCCGCGAAAAGCGCAACGCGCGCGCGCTGCGGCCCCTTGGCCTGAAACGTCTTTCCAAGATCAGTGAAAAAGAAATTTGAGTCAATCTTGGGGAGTAACCTCTCCCGATCCTGCAGTCCTAGCAGCCGCAAAATTCCAGTCGCACGCGCGAGCGATGCGACGCCTGAGGTCTGATAAAACCGCATGAAACGCGCAGCGGCGGCGATCCTTCGCGGGCGTGGGAGCAGCCGGCGATAGACGAAGTCGCGAATGAGGCGCGAAGTGAAAGGCCTTTTGTACTTTTGTTCGATCTGCGCCCTGGCGAGCTCGAGAATCTTTCCGTATTCAACGCCAGAAGGACAGACGGTTTCGCAGTTGCGGCAGTTCAAGCAACGGTCGATGTGAGTGACGAAGGTCTCGCCGATTTCGAGCCGCCCCTGGTCCACGAGGGCCATTTGGCGGATGCGGCCGCGCGGTGAGTCTGCTTCGCGTCCCCATAAACGGTAGGTAGGGCAATTATTCGAGCACAGGCCGCAATGCACGCAGCGCGAATAGTCTTCATATTCGGGCTTGTCGGTGGCAGAAAACCCGCTGAGCGTGAGCGCGAATTCACGCTGGGCGTCTTCGTGAGTTTGCGGAGGATTGTTTTCCATAGCCTCAAATTCCTCCCACGAATCGGCCGGGGCTAAGCACGCCGCGAGGATCGAAAACGTTTTTTAATTTCTGCATTTGCGCAAAATCTGCGCGTTCGAGGCCCCAAACTTTCAGCGCACTCTTCCACTCGGCGGGGCACCAGGGAATCGAGGCCTGCCCGCCAAGCGCCGCACACGCCGCCAAAATCTGGTTTGATGCCTGCGCGGCCTGCTGCTTTGCTTCCTCGTTGCGTTCCGTGGGAAGCACGGCGAAATAAATGACGCCGACTCCTCGCGCCATCGCGACCCAAGGCAAACGGTTGGCTTCAGCGGCTCGCGCTGCAGTTGCGAGAGCTTCCGCCATCCTCATTGGAAGCACACTCATCTTAAGGATTGTAGCGGCCGGCGACGACGATAATGCAATGGGGACGAACTCGCGTTTGCGCGCAAAGGCTGTAGCGATTTGGGGGCCGCCAAGAACGGTGAGGTCCACAGCGCCGCATTCTTCCGCCATTTTGCGGAGATCAGTTTCGTAGCGCTTGAGCGTATTGTCATTTCCCGAGAAACCCATGGTAAACGTCCAGCGGGTTGCGGAAATCACATTTTCAGGCATGGGATTCGGTTCGATTTGAGCCGCGGCTTTGCCGGAAAAAAGACCGGCGACACCCGGACTGAAAAGTTCCATGGTCATGGGAGCGAGCGGGGATTGCGCCACCCGATTCCTCATTCCGCAGGCACGCTCTACTGTTTGAAAAGTGGCAACGAACGCGCGGCTCGCCGGCGGCATGGGGAAGGTCTTGAAATTTATGCGAGTGATAATTCCCAATGTTCCCAGGGCGCCAATCATCAATTTGTGGATGTCGTATCCGGTGACGTTTTTCACCACGCGTCCGCCGCTTTTTGCGGCTATACCTTCGCCCGTGACGAATTCCATGCCCAGCAGGTAATCGCGCGCGGTGCCGTACATCTGGCGCAGAGGACTGTCAACGCCCGACGCGGTGGTTCCACCGATTGTCGTTTGATTTGAATAAGGAACGCCGAGCGGCAGGAATTGACGGTGCTCGGCAAGAATTCCAGCCAGTTTCCGCAAAGGAATTCCGGCTTCGACGCTCAGCGTCAAATCACCGGGGTCGTACGCGACTACGCGATCGAGGCGTGTCATGTCCAACGCAATATCGTACCGGCGCGGGGGCAAGCCGATTCCTAGTTTTGTGCGAGCGCCGGTGGCAACAATGGCAAGCTGGTCCTGGGCTGCGAATTTTACGACCTCAACAATTTCCGCGGACGATTGTGGGCTTACTGCGGCAGAAGGCTTTTCATTGTCAACCGCAAATGCTGCGAGGCGAGCGGGATCGGTGATGACGTGTTGCGGCCCGACAATATCCGCCAGCCGGGATCCGACGGTTGCGCCTGCCGTGCTCATGCGCGCGAGGCACCCGCGACCGGCAACGGCCGCACGTGAATTTCTCCGCAGCCTTTCGTGGTCGGAAAGATTTTTCCTGGATTCAACAGGCCTGTGGGATTGAATGCATCGCGAACGCGCCGCATTAAATTCAACTCATCTTCGCTGAAGAGAAGCGGCATCAGGCGGTCTTTTTCCATGCCGACACCGTGTTCGCCGGTGATGGAACCGCCCATTTCGATGCAGAAGCCGATGATTTCGTCGGCGGTGGCGACTGCGCGGCGAAATTGCTCTTCTTCGCGAGCGTCAAAAAGAATGATGGGATGCAGGTTGCCGTCGCCGGCGTGGAACACGTTGGCCACCCGGATGCCGGATTCGGCGGACAGCTCGGCGATCCGGTCCAGCACCTCCGTCAGCGCGGTGCGCGGCACGACGCCGTCCTGGACGATGTAGGCCGGGCTGATCCGGCCGACCGCCGCGAACGCTGACCTGCGGCCCTTCCAGATCGCCGTCCGCTCGGCCGCGTCCTGCGCCGCGCGGATCTCGGTGGCGCCTGCCTTCTCGCACAGGGCGCGGACGGCGGCGGTTTCCCGCTCCACATCGGCCTCCGGCCCGTCCAGCTCGACGATCAGCACCGCGCCGGCGCCTTCGGGGTACCGGCAGGCGACCGCCGCCTCGGCTGCCTCGATCGCCAGCGCGTCCATCATCTCGATCGCGCCGGGCAGGATGCCGGAGCCGATGATCGCGGACACCGCGGCGCCGCCGTGTCCGGTCGTCTCGAACGCGGCCAGCAGCGTGGTGACCGCCTCCGGGATCTTCGTCAGCTTTACGATGATCTTGGTGACGATGCCGAGCGTGCCCTCCGAGCCGGTGAACGCGCCGACCAGGTCGTAGCCGGGTGATGCGCCGGTGCCGTCGCCGAGCCAGGTCAGCTCGCCGCTGGGAGTCACGATCTGCAGCCCGGTCACGTGGTGCACGGTGAAGCCGTGCTTGAGGCAGTGCGCGCCGCCGGAGTTCTCGGCNNCCGTCTTGCACGTAGTAGGTCGGGGAGAGCCGCCCGACTGCGCCAAAGGCGTTCTTGCGGCCTTTCCAGAGCAGGGCACGTTCGCTCTCGTCGCGCGCCACGCGCACTTCGCGAGCGCGATGAAGGCGGCAAACATCGGCGATATCTTCGGCGTGCTGTTCGACGGCCTGGCGCAACCCGTCCACTTCGAGCAGCAAGACCGCGGCGCAGTCGACGGGAAACCCTGCGTGCACGTAAGCCTCGACGGCGCGTATAGTCCAGCCGTCGAGCATTTCGCAAGCCGCGGGAGTGATTCCGCGCGCGGTGATGTCGACGACAGTCTCGGTCGCGTCGTCCACGGTGTCGAAAATGGCGAGCAGGGTTTTCACTGCTTCCGGATTGCGCGTAAGCTTTACGGTAACTTCCGTGACTAATGCGAGTGTTCCCTCGGACCCGACGAACAGGCCGGGAAGATCGTAGCCGGGAGAATCGAGCGCGGGACTGCCCAGGCGCACGACTTCGCCGGTGGGAAGCACAACTTCAAGCGAGAGCACATGGTTCGTCGTGACGCCGTAGGCCAGAGTGTGCGGCCCTCCTGAATTTTCGGATACGTTGCCGCCAATCGTGCTGGCGCGCTGGCTGGAAGGATCAGGCGCGAAATGAAGACCCAGGTGGGCGACTGCTACGCTTACGTCTGCATTCACAACCCCCGGCTGCACAGTGGCGCGCTGATTTTCTGCGTCGATTTCGAGGATGCGATTCATGCGCGAAAAGGGCACCAGGATGCCGCCTTGACGCGCGAGGGCTCCGCCGGAAAGGCCCGTGCCGGCGCCGCGGCCCACGATGGGAACCTGATAACGGTTCGCGATTTCGACGATGCGGACTACGTCGGAAGTGGTTCGAGGGAAGGCGACGCAGTTCGGCCGCGCAATTTCCACTGAACCATCGTATTCGTAGAGCAACAGTTCTTCCGGACGGTGCAGAACCGCTTCGGCACCCAGAAGCTTTTTGAGTTCACTAACGACGCGGGGATCCATGGTTTTTGCGCGGCCGGATACGACGCGCGGAGTTCATGGCAACTATAGACGCCCGCGTCCGTGGACGTCAACGTGACTCGTGCGGGGCCGCGTGGCAGGGTTTTGAAGTCCACCGCGTGTGGCATACTGAGCGCGGATGTAAACGAACGCTACGACCACTTTGTGAATCTCGAGCGTCCGGCGGCGCATCGAACGAGTGAAAACAGCAAAGGGAGATCATGAGCAACTCGAACATACCTACGACTGCAAAGATTGTCCGTTTTCATGAATGCGGCGGGCCGGAAGTTCTAAAACTGGAGGAGGTTCCGACACCGGAGCCGGGTCAGGGAGAGGTGCGCTTGCGCGTGGAGGCCATCGGGTTGAATCGCGCTGAAGTGCTTTTCCGCCAGGGCAAATATGTTGTCCGGTCGCATCCACCGTGCACGCTTGGTTACGAAGCAGCGGGAGTGGTAGAGGCAGTTGGCGACGGCGTTGACAAAAAATTGCTTGGCAAGCGAGTCAGCACGGTCCCTTCATTTGGTGCGGACAAATATGGCGTGTACGGGGAAGTGGCGATTGTTCCGGCATATTCGCTGGCGGCGTATCCGGAGAAGCTGTCACCGCAAGAGGGAACCTCGATCTGGATGCAGTACCTGACGGCGTACGGCGCGCTGGTGCAGCTCGGGAAAATCACGCGAGGCGACTTTGTGTTGATTACGGCGGCAAGCAGTAGCGTGGGAATTGCCGCCATTGAAATCGCTAAGGCCGAGGGTGCGGTCAGTATCGCAACGACGCGCACATCGAAGAAGAAGGCGGAACTACTGTCGTTGGGCGCGGACCACGTGATTGCTACTCAAGAAGAGGATCTAGTGAAACGCGTAGGAGAGATTACAGGCGGCAAGGGAGCAAGAGTGGTGTTCGATCCAATCGGGGGCAAGGGCGTCGAGTTGCTCTGCAAGGCAGCCGCGCAGGGCGGAACGATCTACGAATATGGCAGCCTGGCGATGGAACCGACTCCTTTTCCGCTGCTGATTACTCTTCCAAAGAGTCTGTCTATGCGCGGGTACTCGATATTCGAGGTTGTCGCGGTTCCGGCGACCAGGACGCAGGCGGAAAAATACGTCTTCGATCATATCGAGAAGGGCGACTTCAAGCCGCGTATCGCTAAGACATTTCCGCTGAGCCAGATCGTTGAGGCGCACCGGTATATGGAGTCAAATGAGCATGTCGGCAAGATCGTAGTGACGGTCTGATAAGAGGCTTGGGCCGACTGTTCATTGCTCACCTGCGCGGGGGCGCTAGTCGGTGTATGCTACTGATCCTGCACGAAACGTTTTTGCGAGGTGCGCAGTGATCAAGCCGGCGATTTTTTCCACGCGACAACTATTTCAGGCCGCACGCACGATTCTTGACGAACATTTTCAGGTGGACTATTGGAAGGGGGACAAACTTTCCCGCGCGGACCTGCTGAAACACGTGGCCGATAAAGACGGCTTGGTCTGCCTGCTGACGGAAAAAGTGGACGAGGAGCTGCTCTCGGCGGCGCCGAAGCTGCGCATTGCGGCCACGGTTTCTGTGGGCTACGACAATATCGATGTGCCGGCCTGCACGAAACATAAAGTCGTGGCTACGAATACACCCGGCGTGCTCGACGATACTACGGCGGATTTTGCGTGGACGCTTTTGATGGCTGTCGCACGACGACTGCTCGAAGGCGATTCGTGGATGCGTTCCGGCACTTGGAACGGATGGGACCTGGATCAGCTTGTGGGCGGCGATGTTTGGGGCAAGACGCTGGGCATTCTGGGCTTTGGACGAATCGGCCGCGGGGTGGCGCGCCGCGCGCTGGGTTTCCAGATGCGCGTGCTTTACAATGACGCGGTTCGCGCGCCGGCGGATGTAGAAAAAGAACTGAACGCAGAATTCGTGGATCGCGACCGGCTGTTTCGCGAATCCGATTTCATCAGCTTGCATGTTCCGCTGCTGCCGGATACGCGCCACCTGATTTCGAAAGATAATCTGGAGAAAATGAAGCGCACGGCATTTCTGGTGAACACTTCGCGCGGGCCGGTGGTGGACGAAGCGGCGCTCGCGGAAGCTCTGGAAAACGGGAAAATTGCGGGGGCGGCGCTGGATGTTTTCGAACACGAACCAAAAGTGCATCCCGCGCTGCTGACGCGCAAGGACGTAATCCTGACGCCGCACATGGCCAGCGCCTCGCTGGACACGCGGACGAAAATGGCAGTGATGGCGGCGAACAACGTCGTCGCGCTGTTTGAGGGACGGCGCCCTCCCAACGCGCTGAATGCGGACGCGCTTGGTCTGAAATAGCGCGATCGATAGGTCTGAAGGGAAAGGTCCTGCTGCTATGTCTCACATCGCTTCCGTCCATTTGAGGACGAGCCCGAAGAGTTGGTCTCGGCGCGTTATCGGGCCGAAAAGACCGTGAAGCAGACGGCGCAGCGCGTATTTCTCGAAACGCTATCGGCGATTCAAATTCCCACCGCTCTTGCGCGAAAACTCAACCGCGAAGGTTCATTTGTCCATGCGGCAGGCGCGACGATTGACCTTCGCGAATTCAGGGAGATTGTCGCCATCGCATTTGGCAAGGCCTCGTTTCCGATGGCGGAAGCTTTGAGGGAAATTCTGGCGCCAGAATTTCAAGTCGATGGAATCCTGGTTGGGCCCGCTTCTCCGCCCGTGGTCCTGCCAGGATGGAAATCGTTTGTCGGCGGCCATCCAATCCCCTCGGCGGAAAGCTTTGCAGCGGGCCGCGCAATCCTGGACCGGCTTGGGCGGTGCGACGAACGCACGCTAATCTTTTTTTTGATTTCCGGCGGCGGCTCGGCGCTGGTGGAACAGCCGCTCGACCGGAATGTCACACTGGAGGGTTTTCAGAAGTTGCACCACGCGCTGGTTACCTGCGGCGCGCCCATTGAAGAAATCAACGTGATCCGCAAACATCTGTCCGCTACGAAAGGGGGGCGGATGGCCACGGCGGCGCCACGTTCACTGAAAATCACTTTTGCGATCAGCGACGTG
>PLZZ01000129.1 GCA_003153585.1 Acidobacteriota bacterium
GCTCTTGCGCTGGCCGGCGCGTTCCTAATCAGCTACGAACGCGGCGCAGAATTGCTTAATTTCGGGGCGTTGATAGCTTTTATGGGTGTGAATGCTGCAGCGCTTACCCGATACTACTTGCGTGCCAAAGAGAAGCATTGGACTGACCTGGTTTCGCCCGTTCTGGGATTTTTAGTTTGTTTTTTCATCTGGCTGAATCTCAGTCCCGCCGCACAAATTGCCGGTGGCATCTGGATGGTCATCGGGATTGCTTATGGGGCGGTCAAGACCAAAGGCTTTCAGTCCGATCTCGTGAAGTTTGATGTACCTGCGGACAACGAATAGGAATGGCGGTCTAATCGGGTTCTTGCGTCACGATGTGAACATCTACCGCGGGCGCATCGCGCAAGAACCGGTTAATGGCGTTCATGTAACGCAGTTTCCGCCAGCCCTCAACCGCCGACCGGCCGAAAATCACCTGGGTTACGTGTTTGTCTCGCACGAATTGTGCCGTTGCGTCGGCAATATTTTCGCCTTTCAGGCGCACCGGCTTGGCGCCTAGGCTTTCCGCAAATTGCAAGTTTGCAACCAGGGCTTTCTCGCTCTGCTCGTCGACTGGGCGATCGTCAACATGGATGGCGTAGAGTTCCGCGTCCATTCGACGCGCCATGCGCGCCGCCCGCGCCACCAGATACTGCGCTTTCGGATTGCCGCTGATGCATACCGCGATGCGTTCGCGAACAGCCCAGCTTTCGCGGATGTCCTTTTCCACCATGTAGGACTCCAAGCTGCGATCCACTTGTTCCGCCACTTGACGCAGGGCCAGTTCGCGCAATGCGATCAGGTTACCGCGGCGAAAAAAATTCTTAAGCGCTTGCTCCACTTTTTCGCCGCCGTAAACGTCGCCTCGCTTCATGCGGTTCTGCAGAGCCTCGGGAGTCAAATCGATCATTACCGTTTCGTCCGCCATTTGCAGGACCCAATCCGGCACGGTTTCGCGTACTTGCACTCCGGTAATGGCCCGCACGGTGGGCGCAATACTTTCGATGTGCTGAATGTTTAGAGTTGAGAGAACGTCGATCTTCGCCTCGATGAGTTCGAGCACGTCCTCATAGCGCTTGCGGTGCTTGCTGCCGGGAATGTTTGTGTGGGCTAGCTCGTCCACCAAAACCACCTGCGGATTTCGCGCGATGATCGCATCCGTATCCATTTCTTCAAAAATTGTGCCTTTGTAATCGATTTTGCGGCGCGGGATGCTTTCCAGTTGAGGCACCAATTCCGCAATGCCTTTTCTGCCGTGCGTCTCCACCACACCTATGGCCAGGTCTTCTCCCCGGCCCTTTCTCCGGATGGCCTCGCTCAGCATGCTGTACGTTTTTCCAACGCCGGGCGCATAGCCTAGAAACAGCTTCAATATGCCCTTGGTTTTTTCCGGCGGCTTCGATACCGCCAGCCATTCTTCAGGAGTCTTTGGCATTCCGTTTAATCTCTTCTGCGAGCGAGTGGTAAAGCTACGATAGAATGGCATACGTGCGCGAGCCATTTTTCTACCGTTTTCTCAGATTTGCAGCGGCTTTAGGTCTGGTTCTCGGAATTTCCGTTTTCTATCGCCGCGTGCTTCCGGTCAATCCCACTACCGTTGCTCTTACATTTCTTCTCGCTATTTTAGCTGTTTCCACGGTTTGGGGCATCGCCGTCTCGGTGTTCATGTCCATCGCGGCAATGCTGGCATTCAATTATTATTTCCTTCCGCCGGTAGGAAAATTTACGGTTGCCGATCCGCAAAACTGGGTCGCGCTTTTCGCTTTCCTGGTGGTTTCCGTCATTGCCAGCACACTTTCCACACGCGCTCGCCAAAAGGCTGAAGATGCTTCCGCGCGCCGGCGAGAGATCGAAAAATTATATGCCTTCAGCCAGGGTCTGCTCGAATCCGGCAACGTGATTCAGCTACTCAACCGAATTCCTGCGCAGATTGTGAATACATTTGAAGTGGGCGCAGCGGCGTTGCTGCTTTCCGAAAAGCAGAAAGTGTACCGCTCAGGCCCGGTGATTCCGCGCCTGGATATCGACAGCCTGAAAGCCATCGTGGCTCGAGAAGAGCCGGTGATTGATGTTCCGAATAGTCTCTGCTTCGTTCCCGTTCGGCTGGGAGTGCGCCCGATCGGCAGCCTGGGAATTTCCGGTTCGACTCTTTCCCGCCAGACGCTGGAGGCAATCGGTACGTTGATCGCCGTGGCCATGGAGCGTGCCCGCGCGATCGAACAACTGGGACAAACCGAAGCCACACGCGAGGGCGAGCGTCTGCGTACGGCGCTGACTGAGTCGGTCACGCACAACCTGCGAACTCCGCTCACGTCGATTAAAGCTTCGGTGACAAACCTTTTGACCAACGCGGGACTCAGCGACGCGCAACGACAAGATCTTCTCGTCGTCATCAATGAAGAAAGCGACCGGTTGAACCGGCTGGTTGGCGAGGCCGCCGAGATGGCGCGTCTCGATGCGGGCGAAGTGCAGCTCAAGTTTGAATCCACATCCATCGAAAACGTGATTGACGCTGCTTTGATCCGATGCAAGTCCACACTGGGCAATCGCACGGTGCGAGTCGTGGTTGCGACCGGACTTCCGCGCGTGCGAGTTGATCTCGAGCTGGTGAAAGAAGCTCTTTCGCATCTAATCGAGAACGCCAATCAATATTCTCCAGCCGACGAACCCATTACGATTACGGCGGAGCTAAGCGGAGATTTTCTAGCCACCAGCGTGGCCGATCGCGGCGCCGGAATCGACGACCTGGAGCAAAGTCTGATCTTTGAAAAATTTTATCGCGGCAAGGATCAGCGCTTCTTGGTTCAGGGAACAGGAATGGGCCTGCCGATTGCCAAAGCAATCGTGGTGGCTCATGGAGGATCGATGAACCTAACCAGCCAGCGTGCCCAAGGTTCCGTCTTCTCCTTCACGTTGCCGATCGACCACACCCGCCCCGGAAGCTCATGAACGCCGCGACCATTCTGATTGTTGACGACGAACCCCAAATTCGCCGCGTCATGCTCACTACCCTTACTTCTCACGGTTATACCGTCGTGGAAGCCGCCAGCGGAGAGGAAGCTCTCGAAAAGCTTCGCTCTGAGCGGCCTGACCTTATTATCCTCGATGTGAACATGCCGGGAATTTCAGGCATTGAAACCTGCGCGGAAATCCGGACTTCCAGCGACGTGCCCATCATCATGCTCACCATCCGAAATAGCGAACGTGACAAAGTGCAGGCGCTCGATGCCGGCGCGGACGACTTCGTAGTGAAACCCTTCGGTGTGCAGGAATTAATGGCGCGCATCCGCGCCGCGCTCAGGCGGAGCGCGCCCGGCGATACCGCGCCGCCCTTCTTGACGGACGATTTACAGATTGACTTCGAAAAACGCGTGGTCATGGTGAAGAACAACCCGGTTCGGCTTACTCCAAAAGAGTTCGAGCTGCTGCGGCACCTCGTTGCAAATCAGGGAAAGACGCTCGGGCATCGCCGTCTGCTACAGGCCGTGTGGGGGCCGGATTACGGCGAAGAAACGGAGTATCTGCGTGTATTCATCAATCAACTGAGAAAAAAGATCGAGCCGGATCCGCGCAAGCCTCGCTACATCCACACCGAGCCCTGGGTCGGGTATAAATTCAATCCGCCACAAGCCACTGACCACTGATCTGAAAAACAATTATTCATTGCATCGCGTGAATTTGGTCTAGTTCCAGATTAAGTCCGAGAACATTTACACGTGGTTCGCCAAGAAATCCGAACTGGCGTTGCTCGGTGTGGTGCTGCACGAGGGCGCGCAGGTCGTCCTGATTCATCTTGCGTTCTTTTGCCACGCGAGGAATCTGAAACTCCGCCGCGGCCGGGGAGATGTCGGGATCCAAGCCGGACGCCGATGCGGTGACCAGATCGATCGGGATCGGGGCGTTTGGATTCTCGGCGTGCAGCGTCTCCACGCTTGCAGAAACGCGGTCGAGCAGCGCTTTATTTGTGGGAGCGAGATTCGATCCGCCCGATTGCGTGGGATCGTAGCCTGCCGGACCTGCCGCGGACGGCCTGGAATGAAAATAGCCCGGAGACGTGAAGGGCTGGCCAATCAGACGCGAACCCACCAGCTTGCCGCGAGACTCAATCAGTTCTCCATTTGCCCGGCGGGGATATAGCACCTGGGCAAGTCCGGTGACGACCAGCGGATAGACGATCCCGAGAAGCACGGTGGTAGCCAGCGTCATCCAAATCGAAATCAACAGATTTCTTTTCACGTTGTCCTCATGCCAGACCAATATGAGTGATGATCTCGTCAATCAACTTAATTCCCAGAAATGGGGCGATCACGCCTCCCAGTCCATAGATCAACAGATTTCGGCGCAGCAGTTCTTCCGCGCCCGCCGGGACGTACTTCAC
>PLZZ01000029.1:0-152 GCA_003153585.1 Acidobacteriota bacterium
GGATGGTTCGCCTATGCGCCACTCACTTCCCGCGCATTCTCGCCCGGGCATAGCACCGATTTCTGGACACTGGCCATTCTGGTCTCGGGTATCGGTAGCATCGGAACCGCGGTCAATTTCATCACGACCATTTTGTGCATGCGCTGCCCGGG
>PLZZ01000029.1:205-7542 GCA_003153585.1 Acidobacteriota bacterium
CCTCGGCGGCCACTTCTTCGACACGCAGGCCGGCGGAGCTGCCGTCCTCTGGATGCACTTCTTCTGGATTTTCGGTCACCCGGAGGTCTATGTCCTGATTATTCCGTGCTTCGCGTTTGCTTCGGAAATCATTCCGGTTTTTTCCCGCAAGCCCATCTTCGGATATCCGGTCATGGTGGGTGCAACTATCGCTATCGGGTTCATAAGCATGAGCGTCTGGGCTCACCACATGTTCACAGTCGGGATGTCCTCTTACGGAAACGCTTTCTTTACGGCCACTACGATGGTCATTGCTGTTCCCACCGGGATCAAGATTTTCAACTGGATCGGGACGATGTGGGGCGGCAAGATTCAGTTCCGGGCTCCCATGCTTTTCTGCATTGGTTTCTTGTTCCAATTCCTGATCGCAGGCCTAACCGGAATTATGCTGGGAGCTTCGCCGTTTAACTGGCAGCTCGGGAACTCTTACTTTGTGGTCGCGCATTTTCATTACGTCATCGTGGGAGGAATTCTCTTTACCGTTTTCGGAGCTTTCTACTACTGGTTTCCAAAAATGAGCGGGCGCATGTACAGCGAGGCGCTCGCCAAATGGCACTTCTGGCTTTTCTTGATCGGTTTTCATCTGACATTTGATTTCATGCACATCCCGGGAATGTTGGGGATGCCTCGCCGGATCTATACCTACGAGCCCGGTCGCGGGTGGGAAATCTGGAACCTGATCGTCACGATCGGCGTGTTCTTTCAGATTGCCGGAGTGCTGGTGTTTGTCGTCAATCTTTTGTGGTCACTCCTAAAAGGGGAGCCTGCCGGGAATGATCCCTGGGACGCGTGGACGCTGGAGTGGTCCACGACTTCGCCTCCCCCGGATTACAACTATGCGACGATCCCGGTGGTTGAAAGCCGGCGTCCACTCTGGGATCTTAAACATCCGGAAGATCCGGATTGGAAATATGAATAAACCAGGAGAACTCGTTTGAGTAGCGTCGCAGTTGCACGACCATCGAATGAATCCGCTTGGGTTCTTCCCTCGCGCGGGCGCGTGGGAATGTTTACCCTGATTGCCGCTGAATCTGCGGTCTTCACCATTTTTGTGGTCGCTTACATTTATTACATAGGGAAAAGCCCGTCGGGCCCCACGCCGAAGGATTTGCTTGAGCTACCCATCTTTAGCACGGTCTGCCTGCTCTCAAGCAGTCTCACGATTCATCTAGCTGTAAGGGCTCTGCGACAGGGAAGAGTCGGCGTGTTCGGATTTTGGTGGTTCCTAACGATGGCTCTTGGCGCGATTTTTCTGGTGGCAACGGGCCGCGAATGGCATCACCTGATTTACGAAAAAGGTCTGACCATCAGCACGAATCTTTTTGGCACAACGTACTACTCGCTCGTGGGACTACATGCTTTTCACGTCACCGTAGGTCTGCTCGCTATCGCTCTCGCCATGATTTTCACTCTTCTAGGTAAAGTGAAGCCGGAGCATAGCGAGCGGTTGGACGTCTTCTCGTTGTATTGGCATTTCGTTGATGTGGTCTGGGTCATTGTGTTCACTGTGGTCTACGTGATCGGTCGCTGAGGAAAACCAAGTCGCATGCATCGCTCTGATTCACGAACGGAAGCACCCGAAGCCATTCCAGGCACGATCAAGCTGCCCGCGCCGACCGCTTGGCCCATCGTCTTTGCCTTTGGCATTACGCTGCTCCTGGCCGGACTGCTCACGAGTCCTTCGGTCAGCATTCTCGGAGCGATCCTGGCTGTGACTGGGTGTATCGGCTGGTTCCAGGACGTGCTTCCCCACGAAAAGGAGGAGACGGTCGAAGTCAAAGCGGAAGTGTCCGTGATCACCACTCCGCGGCGCGAAGTCGAAAGGTTGCCGGTTGCACCCGAGCTTCCGCGAGCTCTGCTTCCACTCGAGACATATCCCGTGTCCGCAGGAATTAAAGGTGGCCTGGCCGGCAGCGTGGCCATGGCTGTACTCGCGTGCCTCTACGGTGTTCTCAAGCAACATAGCATTTGGTATCCGATCAACCTGCTAGCCGCGACGATCTACGGACAATCGCTGCAGTTAACGCCGGCGACGTTGAATGCGTTTCACCTAGGCAGTTTCGTGGTGGCAAGCTTCATTCATCTGCTCACGTCCTTATTAGTGGGCCTGCTGTACGGAGCCATGCTGCCAATGTTTCCTCGCCGCCCAATTCTTCTGGGAGGCGTGATAGCGCCGATTCTCTGGACCGGATTGCTCCACAGCGTCCTGGACCTTATAAATCCGCTGCTCAACCAGCATATTGATTGGCCTTGGTTTGTGGCTTCGCAGTTTGCGTTCGGTATCGTCGCGGGATTGGTCGTGGTGCGCCAGCAGCGCGTGCGTATCCGCCAGTTCGTACCTTTTTTGATGCGTGCTGGTTTTGAAGGGCCGGGCATCACGAAAGAAAAGCAGGAGAAGGACGGGTCGCGATGAGGATTCCTCCGCCCATCCTCGCCGTAGGCATCTCTGCACTTTGTTTGTGCGGATGCACTAATGCACCGGGGCGGCCGACTCCGGGGGATGTTCCAATCGTTCCCAGCGAGATTTCAGATTTCAACATGCTGTATGCGCAGAACTGTTCGGGCTGTCACGGGTCGGAAGGGAAGGGTGGAGCTGCAATCGCACTCGGCGATCCTGTATATCTCGCGATTGCGGATGACGCGGTGCTACATGGAGCGGCGACGAATGGAATTCCCGGAACCTCGATGCCTGCTTTTGCGCAGAGCGCCGGAGGCATGCTCACTGACAAACAGGTCGATGTGATAGTTCGCGGAATTCGCGAACGTTGGTCCAAGCCAGATGTTTTGCAAGGAGCGAACCCGCCACCGTACTCTTCTTCCGAGACGGGCGATGCTTCGCGCGGATCGAAAGCTTATTCCGCCTATTGCTCTTCCTGTCATGGCGACGGCGGCCGCGGCGGCCAAAAGGCAGGTTCCATCGTGAATGGATCGTTCCTTGCTCTACTCACCGATCAAGAACTTCGTACCATTGTAATTGTGGGACGTCCTGAATTGGGAGCGCCGGACTGGCGCGGTGATATTCCAGGAAAGCCAATGTCCGCACAGGATATTTCCGACGTCGTGGCTTGGCTCGCCTCCCAGCGGCCGAAATTCCCCGGCCAGCCTTATTTGAACACCGCCAAATCGACGGGAGAAGTCCGATGACTCTTCCAGCAGGTTTTAGCAGGCGCGATCTTTTCATGAAGATCGGGATTTTCTTGAACGGCATCGTTGCGGTGATTCTAGGCGTGCCGATTGTGCGCTACCTTCTCTCTCCGGTTGCTCACGAGCGGAAGGGAAGTTATGACTCCTGGGTTCCCCTCGGCAGTCTCGAACAGTTTCCTCCGGGTCAGACTCGGCTTGCCACCTATCGAGATCCTGTTGTGAGTCCAACGGATGGGGAAACGGCAGATATCGCCTGCTGGGTCCGAAATGTGGATGGACAAACCTTCCAGGTGTTTGCGATTAACTGCGCGCACCTCGGATGTCCTGTTCGCTGGTTCCCGCAATCTAACCTGTTCCTGTGCCCCTGCCATGGCGGAGCCTACTACCAGGATGGCTCCCGCGCCTCCGGCCCTCCAGAGCGCGGATTGTTCGAATACCATTACAAGATCGATGGTAGGAAGTTGTTGATTAAGGCCGGCGAGATGCCGACGCCAGGCCAAGCTTCCAGTATCGTTCGAGAGATAAGCCCGTGCGCCTGATCAAATCGATCGGCGATTGGCTGGACGCGCGCCTTCAACTTGGTGCCACCATCCGCGAGACCGCCGAGCATTCCGTTCCGCGCGAAACCGCGAGCTGGTTTTATGTTTTCGGCAGCGCTGCCTTCGTCGTGTTCATGCTTCAGATCGTTACGGGCATCATGCTGGCGCTCATCTACGTGCCTTCCGCCGGTGAAGCTTGGAACAGCCTTCAGACTCTTAATCACAGCGTCACGCTGGGCTGGTTCATTCGGGGCCTGCACGGATGGGGCTCGGACTTCATGGTTGCAATCGTTCTGATCCATATGGTCCAAGTCTTTTTGTTCGGCGCGTACAAGTATCCGCGCGAACTAACCTGGATTGTCGGCGTTTTTCTCTTGCTAATGACCCTTGGCATGGCCTTCACCGGCCAAGTTCTCAGATTTGATCAAGACGCCTACTGGGGTCTTGGAATCGGGGCATCGATTGCGAGCCGCGTCCCGCTGATGGGACCTCCCATCGTGAATTTAATGCTGGGGGGCCCGATCATCGCTGGAGCAACTCTTTCGAGATTCTTCGCCCTTCACGTGTTCGTTATTCCTGGATTACTCATCGCGTTTGTCGCGGTGCATCTGCTGATGGTCGTTAAGTTGGGGATCAACGAGTGGCCCATGCCGGGGCGGGTGGTCCGCAAGGCGACATATATTAAGGAGTATCACGAGCTGACGAAAAGGGACGGGATACCTTTCGTTCCGGCGGCAGTTTGGAAGGACCTAGTCTTCTCAGCCTTCATCTTGCTTTCGGTTGCTGCCTGCGCCGTCTACTTCGGTCCTTTTGGTCCGTCAGGCCCTCCGAATCCTACGATCATTCAAACCGCGCCGCGTCCTGATTTTTTCTTCTTGTGGCTCTACGCCATACTCTCGCTCTTGCCGCCGTCCATGGAAACTCCCGCTTTGCTTATCGGGCCCGTGGTTGTAATTCTCGGACTCCTGCTCTTGCCGTTCCTTTTCGGTGAAGGCGAAAAAAGCTGGCGGCGCAGGCCTGTTGCCGTACTCACGATTCTGCTCGTGGCAGTCGCGTTGGGAACGTTTACGCGTCTCGCTGGAAATGCACCGTGGAGCCCGGTGATGGACGCATGGAGTGGAATTCCGATTCCGGCCGAGTTTCTGCACAACCGCTCCGCGCTCGAGCGCCAAGGCGCCCTCGTTTTCCAGGTGAAGCAATGTCACAACTGCCACTCGCTCGACAATCAAGGCGGAAAGCGCGGACCGGCTCTCGATGCCGTGGCCGTTCGGTTGACACAGGATCAACTGATTCGGCAGGTGATCCAGGGCGGCGGCAACATGCCCGCGTACGGGAAGAATCTGAGCCCCGCGGAGACGACGGCTTTGGTCGCGTTCCTTGAGACGTTGCATCCTGCAGGACAATCGCCGGCACGCGACGCCTCGCGTGCTGTCGCGCTCCAACCGGATTCCGCAACGCCATCTTCGGG
The DNA here is from genome assembly GCA_003153585.1 of Acidobacteriota bacterium. Lineage (GTDB taxonomy): Bacteria > Acidobacteriota > Terriglobia > Acidiferrales > UBA7541 > Palsa-295. The sequence goes on from PLZZ01000029.1 coordinate 5,396, forward strand.
TCACCCGTAGAATTTCCATGACCTCTGAGATTCAAATTGTTTTGGAATCCTGGTCCACTCCCATCGGAGTGAATGTGTCGTTGGGTCTCGTAGCTCTGGTCTATACGAGAGGCTGGCTTCGTCTCCGCATTGTTTTCCCGCGACTGATTTCAGCGTGGCGGCTTGCAGCATTTTGGGCTGGAATCGTTTCAGTGTGGATCGCGATTGGATCGCCGGTGGACGCGTTTGACGAGGTTTCGCTCTCCGTTCACATGCTGCAGCATCTCTTGCTCATGTCGATCGCTCCTCCTTTGATTTTGCTCGGCGCACCAGCACTCCCGCTTCTTAAGGGTCTACCGCAATGGCTAGCTCGCAGCGCCGTGGGCCCATTTCTCCAGTGGGGTGTAGTGAAATGGTTCGGCCGTTTTCTCGCCAACCCTGCGATTTGTTGGCTCGCCGCCGCGCTCGCCTTGATCGGTTGGCATGTCCCCGCCGTATTTGAGCTGGCATTGCGGTGGAAGTGGTTGCATGAATTGGAGCACGCATGTTTTTTCGGCGCCGGCCTTCTGTTTTGGTGGCCGGTCGTTCAGCCCTGGCCAAGTACGCCGAGGTGGCCTCGGTGGTCCATACCCTTGTACCTTTTTTTTGCCACCTTGCCGTGTGACGCTCTCTCGGGGTTTCTTGTGTTCTGCGATCGCGTTGTCTATTCATCTTATCTTTCTGCACCTCGACTCTTTGGTATTTCAGCGCTCCAAGATCAGGAATGCGCGGCCGCCCTGATGTGGACCTGCGTAACGATCATCTTTTTGGTTCCGGCAGTCATTGTCACACTCCATATTCTTTCGCCTCAGAAAGAGCAGTTGCCGCCGGAAACCTGGTCCGGATTTTCCACCGGATATTGAAACGGCGGGCAAAAGCGGAATCATCAACCCCTGGGCCAAGAGATAAATTAAAATCATTCGCGTGCCCGCTCCTGATGTGAGATATTGCGCGAGTATCGTTATGTTTCGTAATATAGCGTTTTCTTTCTCTTTATGGCGAGGCGCAAACAATGATTCCAGCATCGTTAGCCAAGCGGGAATGGCTGAAGTTTCCGCAATTCTCCGCTACTGTGTTGACGATTCTCGCCGGCGTCACCCTGCTCGCGAACGGGTGCGGAAAACAAGCTACGCCCGCGACGGCACCCGCCGCGCCTTCACCATCGTCGCAGCTCCGCGTGTCCGCGTCCGCCGATGGCGTGGTGGTAGATACATCCACGGCCGAATTCGTGCTGAGACCGACGGGTTACGTTGCGGCGAGCCTGACATCAAACAACGGGAAACTTTCGCTAGATGATGCGGGCACCGACCCCGGCATTCAGGTGATAGCTGGTGGGAAAGAAATTTCAGATGTTGCTTTTGATGTTGCCCACCCTCAAATCTCGGAGCCTAACGGCCGATTGGGAACAAAAGGGAAACGTATCGAAGTGAAGGGCAAGAATTCAGCGGGAGATATGGAAGAATCTCTGATTGTGGAAGTGTACGACGACTTCCCCAACATAGCTCTTGTCTCCAGCGCGATTCGGAATTCGGGAAACAAGGAAGTGAAACTCGATACGGTGGATCTGGATCGGCATCGGTTGAACGCATCTTTGACAGACCCGACGGCAACTCCGAACGAAATGTGGTCCTTTCATGGAGCGAGCATCGAGTGGGGCAAAGATAACGTTTTTAAAATTCCGAAGAAATTCTCGCAACAGAATCAAATGGGCTCGCTCGTAGAAGTGAAAGGAGACTTGGGACGGGTAGGTGGCGGAATACCGGTCGTTGCGTTTTGGACGAAAACGGTAGGTGAGGCGATTGGGCACGTCGAAACCCTGCCGCTGGTTCTCTCGATTCCTGTGGAAACGGAATCCGACGGGCGCGTCGACGCAGCCGTTCATCTAACGCCGAACGCCACATTGCAGCGTGGCGAAGCCTATTCCACGCCTCAAACGTTCGTCGCTGTTTATGCAGGCGATTACTACGAGCCACTGCGAATTTATTCCGACGTGATCGACGGGGAAGGCCTGAAAAAGCCTGCGAACAATAGCGAAGACTATGCGGTGAGTTGGTGCGGCTGGGCCTACCTTGCCAATGTAACTCCCGCTCAGATGCTGGGCACAATACCAAAATTGAAGGAAATGGGAA
>PLZZ01000222.1:0-16968 GCA_003153585.1 Acidobacteriota bacterium
CTGTTACTGCTGGGAACCTGGCGGAATGTTATAGAAAAAAACGGCCCTTAGTTCGAGACCTGGCTTTTTGTATTGCGCTGGCAAAGGTTCGAATGGAACCGACGTACGAATTGCGGCAAGCACCGCGCGATCGAGCGCCTCCTTCCCGGAAGTTCGCTCCAAAATCGGCTCATTTATGTGGATCGTGCCGTTGCGATCAATGGTAAATGTGATCACGACGATTCCCTTGTCTCCCATGTAATACGATTCGGGAAGAACAGCCGTCCAGTTCCTCATCACGATGTCGTGAAGCCGGTTCATGTAGCTGGTAAAGTCCACGCCCTCGGTATCGGACAGGATGCTCATGCCGCCCATCCCTACTCCCGAACCGCGGCCATTGCCGCCTCGACCTGTGCCTCCCTGGCTCGTCGAGTCTCCGCCGTAGGTTACTCCGCCCGGCGCTCCCTTAATCGCGCCCTGTATCTGGTCCTGCAGCTGCTTGCTCGGCGAAGAGCTTGGCAAACCCAGATTCAACCCTGGTTTGGGCTTCGCCACAACCTCGCTTGGCAACAAAATTTGTGAGGGTGGAGGATTTTCAGTGGAAGGCACTGGCTGGCTGGTGTTGGCCGAAACCCGGGGAGTTGGAGCCGAAGGCAAATCAGACGGTAGGCGCTCCGGACTTGCAGCGGGCGGTGCTTCGATCGCATGCGATTCCGCGCGCGGTGGCGCAACCTTGCTCAAAGTTTTCGGATTAATCCGAACTTTCGGAGCCGGAGAACCGGCAGGAGCCTTGGACAATGACTCGGCGTCCGAAGGCAAGTACACAACTCCCAGCGATTTTCCCGCCGCTATCGTTTCATCGAGGGTGGGAACGCGGGGCGGAAAGATCTTTGGCAGGAAAATCACGAAGATGATGAGTCCGACGTGAACCGCAATCGAAAGCGCCCTGGTGATCAGATCTTCCTTGGCGTCCCGCTTTTCTTCCGGCTCGACCAGGAGGTTCGCTTCGCCGGTGTTGAACATGTCCGGCTCGACGAGCTCGCGAAGCTGCGCCGTCATTTGAGGCGGCTTGTCGAATTTATCTATTTCGCGCTGCTCGGGCGGTTCCACATAGGCGGGCACCACGACGCGAGAGTCGAGAATATCGAGCGCAGGGTAATCGCTGATGGGGCCGAAGGCTTCAAACGGCTTGGCCGGCATCGAGCGAGAAACGAGAGTCCGGTCAACCAGAACTCCGAGCGGAAGATGTGAAGGGATGGTAGTTTTTCCGTCGAGTGGAACCGCGCCGTCCGACAACTCGGAAGGCACCACCGTGCGGTCGTCCATGTAAGTCGTTCGCCGGCGGGACGGTTTATTGGCCTCTTCTTTTGTGAGAGGACGCACATCTGTCGGCACCAGCGTCCGCGGAATCATCGGGAATCCTGTGGCGCAAAAGTCCCCAGTTGGACGCGTTGCGCGTGTTCCAGGGTTGCCGCCATCACGCGATCGGCTAGCTCCAGAGCGCGCCGTCCTGCACGGCCATCCACCAGCGGCACGCGGCGCGTGCGAACGCATTCGAGAAACTCGCGGAGTTCGGCGTGCAGCGGCTCTTCCGGCGAAGTAGGCACTTGCTCGAATTTGATTTCAGGCTGCGCGCCGCCTGATTCCACGCGCACACGCAAAACATCCTGTCGCGTGAAATCCAGGGACACGTATTCGTGCTCCTGAAAAAATCTCATCTTGCGGACGCGCTCGGTGGAAACGCGGCTGGCGGTAAGATTCGCGACCGTTCCGCTTTCAAATTCGATGCGGGCTTGTGCAATGTCCACTTTGTCGGTCATCACCGGAATTCCAACCGCCTTCAAATCCACGACCGGCGAGTTCACCAGCGAGAGAAGAATGTCGAGATCGTGAATCATCACGTCGTAAACTACATCGATATCCAGGCTGCGCGGGGTGAAAATTCCCAATCGATGTACCTCAAAAAACATCGGGCGCGAAACAATCTTTTGCACCGCCGTGATGGCAGGATTGAAGCGTTCTACATGACCCACTTGCAGGATGCGACGCCCTCGCGCGGCAGATGCAATCAATTTGTCCGCTTCGCTAAGGGACGCCGCCATGGGTTTTTCGACCAATACGTCCAGGCCGCCGTCCAAAAGTTGGCAACCGATGCGAGCGTGCTCCTTCGTCGGGACCGCCAGGCTGACGGCCTGCACGCCTTCTGCCCTCAGCGATGAAATATCCCGGATTATGCGCGTACCGAATTCAGCAGCAACGCTTTCCGCGCGTTTGGAGTTTGCGTCAACGACACCAACAAGCTCCGCGCCTGGAATCTCGCGCCATACGCGGACGTGGTTCCGGCCAAACTCGCCGGCTCCGACGACAGCAACGCGAATGGGCTTGTCAGTCACAATTTCCTTTTCGGCGGCTGCTTTTCCGGCGAGCTTGCCGAATCTACTTCTGTCGCGAATGCCTCAATTGCAATTCCTGCATCGTCTGCGGCTCGAATCAGATCGTCGCGATCGAACAAGAGCGTGCGGCCGGCATCAATGGCCAGCGCCGTGGCATTCGCCTTCCGCATTACCTCAATCGTTTTGAGCCCGACCACCGGAACGTCAAACCGCATATCTTGCAGCGGCTTGCTTACCTTCACCACCACCAGCTTTTGCCCGCCTGTAATGCGCGCTGCACGTTCGATTGTCTCATCCGTGCCTTCCATAGCCTCTATTGCAACGCAAGCGCGATCGCGCACGACCACCATTTGCCCCAGGTCGAGTCCTGCAATCTGCCGGGCGACTTTATGTCCGTAGGCGATATCAGCGGCTTCCGACTCATTCGGAGCGCGCTTCGTCAAAACCCCCGCCTCCGGCAGAAGCGGCCCCAGAAATTTTGTAGAATTTACGAGTTCGATGCCTTCTTCGCCCAGCACGCCGGCAATGGCGCCTATCAGCGAGTCCGTATTCTTTGCCGGCAGAGAAAATAGCAATTTCGCAAGGCGCCAGTCGGGCCGGATGGCGCTGAAGATTTTATTGTGTTTCACCTGCCCGGCCATCACGGCGCGCTTCACGCCTTCTTGATGCAATAGCTCAATTGTACGGCTAAGCTCGCCCAGGCTCACCCAGTGCAGGCGTTTCGCCACACGCTCCAGCTCCGGGGAAGCTTCCTCGCGAATAGCGACCACGGCCATTTCAATACCGCGGCTGCGGGCGCCTTCCAGCACCAGGAAAGGAAAATCTCCGTTACCTGCAATCAGGCCCCAGCCAGATGTAACTTTTTTTTCAGGTGCGGCCACGGCGTCCTATTTGATCAGGCCGTGCTCGGCCGATTCGATAAACCGGATTAGTGTTAAGACGTCCTCGGAGCCGGACAGGGTTTCACGCATTTTCTCCAGCGCTTGCGAAGTGTTCAACTTCGAGCGCAGCAGCAGCCGATAAGCCTTTTCGATAGCTTCAATGCGCTCGGGAGAAAAACCCTGGCGCTCAAGACCGATGGCATTCACGCCATAGCATTTGCTATCGCGCGGTGAGACCACCTTTGAAAATGGTGGAACGTCCTGAGTAATCACGGTATGCGCCCCAATGTAAGAATGTCTTCCGATGCGGCAAAATTGCTGCACCGGACAGAACGCGCCCACCGTGGCGTAGTCCTCCACGGTCACATGGCCCGCGAGTGTTCCGCCGTTCACAAATATGGTGTGATCGCCTACCGAGCAATCGTGTCCGATATGTGCGTAGGACATGATCAGGTTATGGCTGCCGATTCGCGTGACGCCGCCACCCTTCACCGTGCCACGGTTTACCGTGGAGAACTCGCGAAATTCGTTGGCGTCTCCGATTTCCAACGCCACACGCTCGCCCTTGTAGGTCAGATCCTGAGGATCGCCGCCGATAACGGAAAAGGGGTAAACGTGGTTTCCGCGGCCAAGCCGCGCCGGTCCTTGCACCACGGCATGGTGGTCGAGGATACAGCCGTCACCCAACTCGACTTCCACACCAACTACCGCGAAGGCGCCGATTTTTGCGCCACTTCCGATCCGCGAGGAGGGGGAAACGTCGGCCCGCGCATCAATTTCGCTCATTGAGGCTTATCACCGGGATTCGCAGCCGGATTTAGTTCTGTTTCGATGTCCACCATTTTGCACATCAGCGTGGCCTCGGCAGCGAGTTCCCCATTCACGGAAGCTTTGCCTGCCAGCTTGCAGAATGTGCCGCGCCAAGCGAGAACATCTACTTCCACGCGCAGTTGATCGCCGGGGACGACCGGCCGGCGAAAGCGGGCGTTATCAATTGCCACGAAATAAAGCAGCTTCTTTTCCCGGTCTTTCACCTCTTGCAGTAGCAATACGCCCCCCGTCTGCGCCATGGATTCTATGATCAGAACGCCGGGCATGATGGGCTGGCCGGGGAAATGGCCCTGAAAGAAGCTTTCATTGATGGTAACGTTCTTTATTCCCACAATCCGTTTCCATCGTTCCATTTCTTCAATCGTATCGACCAGCAAAAATGGATAGCGATGTGGGAGAATCTTCTGGATCCCGTTACTGTCGAGGATCATCGTTGCCCTCAGATTTCTGTTTCATTTCCACGCGCAGGTTACAGCCGCATGTTTCCCCATCGCGCAATCCGACGATTCTATACGAAACAGGAGCGCTTTTGAATCGCTCTGGAATGCTCGTTGCTGCGTTCCGGCGCTGCTGCTAGCATACCCGCGTAATGGACCATCGCGAAACGACTCTGCCGGCCGGCGCAATGCTAAAAATTCTCCGCGAATTGAAGAATCGCGAGAAGGACATGGTGCGGCTGCTCGGCGATTTTGTGCGGTGCGAGTCTCCGAGCCACAATAAAGCTGCGGTGGATCGCTTTGCCGCAATAGTCGCCCGAGAGTGGCGCCGACGGGGCGCCAAGGTTCGCATCCTTCGCAATTCCTCGCGCGGCAATCACGTGCGAGCTGAGGTATGGCTCCGACCAGGGCGCCCGGCTCGGCGACAGCTCATGGTTCTCGGCCACATGGACACGGTGTATCCGCTCGGCACTCTGGCGAAAATGCCGTTTCGCGTTTCTGGCGGCCGGGCTTGGGGACCCGGAACATTCGATATGAAGGGTGGGCTCGTTTTAGCCCTTTTCGCCGTGGATGCGCTGAAGGCTACTGGAATCAAACCGAACAAGCGGCTCGTATTTTTTTGGAATTCAGACGAGGAAATCGGGAGCGAAAGTTCGCGACGGGCCATTGAACGCGAAGCGCGGCGTAGCGATGCCGTCCTTGTTCTAGAGCCGTCATTTGGCCCCGATGGAAGATTGAAGACGGCGCGCAAAGGTGTAGGCGGCGCGGAGATTGTGGTAACAGGACGCTCGGCGCACGCGGGTGTCGATCCGGAAAAAGGTGTCAATGCGGTGCACGAGCTTGCTCTGCAGATTCAACGGATGATGAAGTTGAACGATCCACAGCGCGGAATCACGGTACAGGCGACCGTTGTCGCCGGCGGGACGGTTTCAAATGTGATTCCAGCCCATGCGCGGGCGCAACTGGATATTCGCTACTCGCGAATGGCCGACGCAGCAGACCTCCAGCGGCAACTCCGCCACGCGCGTCCAATCCTAAAGGGAGCGCGTGTGGAGATTCGCGGGGAAAGAAGTCGCCCACCGCTGGAGCGTAATGCCGCAACGCGCGCCTTGTTTCGTCAGGCGCAATCACTAATGCGCGAACTGGGATTGCCGCTCGGTGAAGCTGCAACGGGAGGCGGATCTGACGGGAACCTTACCGCGGCGCTCGGCGTGCCAACGCTGGATGGCCTCGGAGCTGTTGGCGATAGCCCCCATAACCCGCGCGAGCACGTGGTGATTCGCGCGCTACCGCAGCGAGCGGCGTTGATCGCCGGACTGCTAGCCTCGCTGTAGCTGCACGATGTTTCGAACTACTCTGGCGAATTAGTCGATCGGATTCAGCGGACGTCTTCGTGGCGCAGATATGTGATGGTCTGCTGTTGAAGGTCAGCGTAATTCTCGTGCAACGTATCGCGCAGAGCATCTTCTGTCGAGGGTGCAGCGGCAATATGGTCCAGCAAATGGCTGATATCGCTCACTCCCCCTGCCTGAATGATGGATTCAACAGCAGCAAGTGACCAAGCGTATGCCATTGACGCTGAATTCCCGGGCAGCGCCAGCCATGAACCTTCCAGCATTCCGAGAGTGGGCACCGCTCCCTGATTCGCGGCATCCAGCAATGCTCCGGCCGATGCGCTGCTGCGGCGCCCTTCCATGTATTGCGCCACTCCTTCCTGAAGCCAAGTCGGCGCCCGGCCATGCGATTTCTGCCCGATAAAACTGTGCGTCAGTTCGTGCTTCAACACATGGGCGAGTTCCGGGGTTACGCTGGTGAGTCCCTGAACAGGAATTCGTATGCGCCCGTCGTTGATGGCGCCGGCCCAGCTCGGCGCGCGGGTGATATCCGCAAAGGACTGCTCGGTGTAAAGGATTACGCCAATTTGTTCGGGNNAAGATTCCCTGAGCCAGATCCGGTGTTGCGCTGCCGTTGTACTTCAGAGCGAAATGCGCAGTTTCACCTTCCCGATAACTTTCCTCTTCGGATTTATCCCGCTCGGCCTTTTCCAAAGCATGTTCGACCTCGGGATCTGGATGCAAACGTTCGGCTCGCGTCCATTCCTCCACCGCCCTATCCATTTTATTTGCTCCGTAATAAGCCCAGCCGGTAAGTTTCGCGATATCGGCCGCACCCGGAGAGGAATCGGGTGTGAGGCGGCGCGCATGTTCGAGCGGCTCGAGAGCGGTGGTGAATTGGCTTTCGCGCAGATAAAGAGCAGAGAGGTTCAGCAGCAGGCCAAGATTGTCCGGAGCGAACGAAAGAGCCTGGCGATAGTGATCGATCGCGGCGTCCGTGTCGCCCTTGCTGACTAGAAATTGTGCGGCCGCGTAGTGCGAGGCTGCGAGTTTTTCGACTGCGGTCGCGCCCCCGCTCCGCGCAGAGCCTTCCAGCTGCGCGATGTAGCCAAAATCGATGGCATTGTCGTGCACGGTAAGGTGCGCAACATCCTCATACCCGCGCGCTGGGTCCACCGCGGCCACCGAGATCGGCGGAACGGATGGCGTGCCGGCGGCGGAGGAGTATCCAAGATTGTCTCGGTCGATGCGCTCAACGATGGATTTCGGGATGGACATCTGGCCGGCCGGGGTTTCGTAGGTGATGTGGTCGCCATCTTCGGTGACGTTCGAAGCCACAATCCGGCGGCCGTTCTTCAGGACGATCGTGTCCGCTGACGCGAACGAAGCGGCGAGCACAAATAACAGTCCGATAAGCGCTGTTCGACGCACACTCCGATTTTACCAAGCGATTTCACTTTAGCTCGCCATTGCTTGCTGCTTCATGCCCTAAGTTGTACAGTCGATTTAATGCGACCGAGAATGCGAGTTTCGCCCGGCTTTCTCCTGCTGCTTGCTTGTCTTGTTATCGTCCCGTTTCCCTTGTGCGGTGACGCACATGCTCGTGTCGCGACAAGTTCGCTCCCCGATGATCCCAGCGCGCTATACCGGGCACTGAACGAGCTGCGGCCGGATGGAGAGCACGTGTATGACGTTCACGACCTGAACGTCAAGCGCGACGTCATCAGCATCACATTTTCCGAGGGCAAGCTGGCGTTCCTTCCGGCCATCGGAGGCCGCGTGACTGGCGCAGTATTTGCCGGCCGCGGCCGCGTACTTGCGACCCCTAGGGATCCCGGCGAGCGGCGCTCCCTCTCTCAATTTCTCGGCGTGCCCATTCTCGATCAGACTTTTTCTCGCGCCTATATCCGATTCACGGACGAGACCGCCGTTGAGCTCCAACAACAGTTGAAATCAGCGGGCACTCCGGAAGCTGTTGACACGCGGTTTGCCGAGAGCTGGAACGCGGTCGTTGGAGCTCTCGCGCCGACGCAAGCGCTTCGAATCATGCAGGATCTGTTATCGAACAACCCGCTGCCCTTCTTCTACGCAATGCTCGACGGCAATTCCACCGGCGCATTCGATGTGCTGGTCGATCGGCGGCGGGACGAGCAAGTCTTTATTGGGCAAGCGCGGGCAACCGATGGTGCTTCGTTTTACGATGTTTGGGCCTCTTTTCGGGCCCAAGATGCTCCGGCCATCCCGATGGAGCCCTTCCTCCCCGTCGAATATCGCATTGATTCAATGATCGCAAACGATCTTTCGCTCGAAGGCAAGACAACCGTGCGGCTGAAAACTGCGCGCGCCGGGGATCGATTCGTTCAACTGGAACTTTCTCGCAATTTGGTAGTGGAAGAAATCCGTTCTGAAGATGGAGCGCCTCTCGTTTTCTTTCAGAATAAGGACTTGGAACGCCGCGACATTCTTCGGCGGGGAGATGATGCAATTTTCGTCGCCCTAGCCGCGCCTGCGCAAGACGGCCAAGAATTTCGATTCCAGATTTCCTACCGCGGAAACGTGATTACGGACGCCGGAAACGGAGTGGAATTCGTCGGCGAGCGCGAAAATTGGTACGCCCATGTAGCAAGCAACGGGCGATTCGTGCCCTTCGATTTGACNNATCGGAAGTCCCTTTTTGCGTAGTAGGGTTCAACTTGGGCGAATACAAGATGGAGAGGGCCGCCGAACAACCGAAAATTCAACTGTATGCCAACAAGGAACTCGAAGACGCCATCGCTTCCCGCCTACGCGAGCACGCGCAGCCTCGTCACCCCCCTTCCCTTAGCGATCCAAACTCCGGAATTCGTCCCGATACCTTGGCGGTCGAACCGCCTTTGCCCAGTCCCGCGGCGGTGCTGAAGCAGCTCGGAAAAGGAGTTCTTGACTCGATTCACTTCTATGAAAAGTTAAATGGGGAATTCCCCTTCGATCACCTCGACGTTGCGCAAATCCCGGGCTCGTTCGGCCAGGGTTGGCCCGGCCTGGTATATCTCTCGACTCTCGCGTTTTTACCGGCTCAGGCACAGGAGAGTGCGGGATTAAGAGAATGGGAACAACGCGAGGCCAGCGACTTATTGCCTTTTCACGAAGTCGCGCATCAATGGTGGGGAAACGTTGTAGGTTCGGCGACTTATCGGGACGCATGGATCCAGGAAGGAATGGCCAACTACCTTGCGCTCCTCTATTTGGATGCTCGGAAGCCTTCCAGCCATTACCTGCCTGCTTGGCTGGAGCGTTATCGCGAAAGCCTTGTTGCCAAGGTTCCAGGATCGAATGAGTCCACGGATGAAGCCGGACCGTTAAGCCTGGGTCCTCGACTGCGATCGTCGAAGATGCCGGATGCGTACCGCACAATCATCTACGGGAAAGGAACCTGGGTGATTCACATGCTCCACGAGATGCTGCACGATCCAGCCGCAAAGGATGGCGATACGCGGTTCCGCGACCTTCTTCAGGCCATTCTCACGAAATATCGGTTTCGAGCGCTTACCGCCGAAGATTTCCAGCGAGAGGTGGAACGCCAGATGACTCCGGCGATGGACTTGGAGGGTACCCGCCGAATGGATTGGTTCTTCGACGAATGGGTTCGCGAAACAGGAATTCCTCACTACTCCGTGAAATTCGAAGTGAAGCCCCACGGAAACGAATTTCTTGTTACCGGACGGCTGGAGCAGGACGAAGTCGACGACCTATTTACCGCCCCCGTGCCGCTGTATGTAGCACGACCAGGAACAAGGCCGGATCGCCTCGGAATTGTAATTACTACAGGTCCCGCCACTCGCTTCCATTTCATTTCCCACATTCGGCCCACGCATCTTCTGATCGATCCGCATCTCACGCTGCTTTGTCAAACAAACTGAGGTTCTGTTCGTCCTGCAAATAGATATCTTCCGTCGTCTTGGCGAGCCGATATTTTTTGGCTTTCAACTTGCGCACAGCGTTTTCCGGTCTTATGCTATGCAGTCCTAAATGGTCCATAACGTGAAAAAGCAAGATCATTCATAAAGACGTAAGAATTCGATAGCACTCTTTGTATATCAAACGCTTCGGACCGGCACTGGGTCTGGGGGGACATCGATGCGACGACTGTAAAATTTGATGCCCCTTCCGGCAGTTCACTGGCATCGTATTTCTGATTCCGAGGTTACTTCGTGGATCCTGAGGGCTCTCAGAACATAAACGAAGCGAGCCAGGCTCCTGTCCTGGAGCCGGGCCATACGCTTTCGTCCGTTACCGAGAAGATCAGCTCGATTGTGCTGGGCCGCGGCACGACGAAGGGCTGGATGTTCGGTTTCGCAATAGCCTTCGCCCTCCTGATGTTGTTAAACGTAGCTGTTACCTATTTATTGGTAAAAGGCGTAGGAATTTGGGGAATTCGAATCCCGATTGCCTGGGGATTCGCCATCGTAAATTTCGTTTGGTGGATTGGTATCGGGCATGCCGGAACGCTAATCTCCGCCATCCTTCTCCTCCTGCATCAGAAGTGGCGCACGTCAATTAACCGCTTCGCCGAAGCGATGACCATTTTCGCCGTAGCTTGCGCCGGCATGTTCCCCCTGCTGCATATGGGGCGCCCGTGGCTGTTTTTCTACCTGATGCCCTATCCGAATGCTATGTGGTTGTGGCCGCAGTTCCGCAGCCCGCTGGTTTGGGACGTCTTTGCCGTGTCCACGTACGCTACGGTATCTCTTCTTTTCTGGTTCGTAGGAATGGTTCCGGATTTGGCCACTCTTCGCGATCGTGCAAAAAATCGCGCGGCGCGAATCATTTATGGCGTGCTAGCGATGGGCTGGCGCGGCTCCGCCGTTCATTGGTCGCGCTATGAAACGGCGTCCTTGCTTCTAGCGGGGTTGGCAACGCCGCTGGTCGTGTCCGTGCATACGGTGGTGAGCTTCGACTTCTCGGTAGCCATCGTTCCGGGATGGCATAGCACGATCTTCCCGCCCTACTTCGTGGCCGGCGCAATTTATTCAGGATTCGCGATGGTCATTACCCTGGCGATTCCGATTCGAAAGTTTTACCACTTGGAAGATCTCGTCACCATGCGCCATCTGGACAACATGGCCAAGGTGATGCTCGCCACCGGCGTCATCGTCGCCTACGGCTACATGATGGAGACGTTCATAGCCTTCTACAGCGGAAACCAGTACGACCGCTACATGATCATGAACCGTATGACCGGGCCCTATGCCTTTTTCTATTGGCTCCTAATCGCTTGCAACATCGTAATTCCGCAAGTGCTGTGGTCACGCCGGGTGCGCAACAGCGTCCCGATTCTGTTCGTCGTGGCGCTGATCGTAAACGTAGGCATGTGGCTTGAGCGTTTTGTGATTGTTGTCGTCAGCCTGCATCGCGATTACATTCCTTCGGCTTGGGGCACGTACATGCCGACGCGCTGGGACTGGGCCACCTACGTCGGGACCATCGGGCTGTTCCTGACGTTGTTCTACCTTTTCATCCGCTTCCTGCCGATGATTTCCATCGTCGAGATGCGCTCTTTGGTCGAAGAAACAAATGAAGAAGGGCAGCCTAAATAGCAGGTTTGAAGGCTCGATGTAATGTCGCAAATTTTTCATACCAGCACGAATGTTCTCTCGCGCCTGAGCATCTACGGCGGCGTGTTCATCGTTGCTCTGCTCGGCGCCGTGCTCTACGGCGTCGAACTGTCGCCCTGGTACACCGATGTCCACGTGTCTCGCGAACAACCAGTTCCCTTCAGCCACAAGCATCACGCGGGCGAACTGGGAATTGACTGCCGCTACTGCCATACCTCGGTCGAGAAATCGGCATTCGCGGGAGTTCCGCCGACGCAAACTTGCATGACCTGCCATTCGCAGATTTGGACGAATTCCGCCATGCTCGAACCTGTCCGCTCGAGCTATCGCACCGATAAATCCATTTCCTGGACGCGAGTAAACGCGTTACCCGATTTCGTATATTTCGATCACAGTATCCACGTAAGCAAAGGAATCGGCTGCACCACTTGCCACGGCCAGATTGCGGAAATGCCGCTGACCTACCGCGAGGGCACGCTGTACATGTCCTGGTGCCTCAATTGCCACCGGCAGCCGGAGAAATACGTTCGGCCGAAATCTCAAGTTTTCAATCCGAATTACGTAGTGCCATCCAACCAAATGGAACTGGGGCGGCAGCTGGTGAAGGAATACAAAATCCAGAGTCTGCAAAATTGTTCCGTGTGTCACCGATGAAAGCTGAACGAAAAATACTATGAGCTCAAACCCAAACACACCGGACCCGAATTCAATCGATCTCGCCGCTGTGCGCGCGAAGCTCGCGCAAGCCGGGCAGAAACACTTCTGGCAGAGCCTCGAGGAATTGTCGGAAACGAAAGAATATCGAGAATTCCTCGAACATGAATTTCCGCACGATACCGCTAAGAATCCTGAAGGAATCGACCGTCGAGATGTCCTGAAGCTCGCGGCCGCTTCCGCAGCGCTGGCAGGCCTCAGCGCCTGCACTAAATTGCCCACCGAAAAAATCGTTCCGTATGTAAGGCCGCCGGAAGAAATTATTCCCGGAAGGCCGCTTTTTTATGCGACCTCGATGCAGCTTGCGGGCGCGGCCGCGGGATTATTAGTCGAGAGCAATATGGGGCGGCCCACGAAAATCGAAGGCAATCCCGAGCATCCCGGCAGTCTGGGTGGCACGGACGTCTTCACGCAAGCCTCGGTTTTGACGCTTTACGATCCCGACCGGTCTCAAACAGTCATACACGAAGGCCGCATCAGCGATTGGAGCACATTCGGGGTAGCCATGGCCGACGTCCGTGGGCAACAATCACCGAAAGGATCCGGACTGCGAATTCTGACCGAAACGGTTACTTCACCTTCGCTCACTGCGCAGATTCGCGCCATCATTACACAATTTCCGCAGGCAAAGTGGCATCAGTATGAACAGTGCGGGCGCGACAATGTGCGCGCCGGAGCAAAACTGGCCTTCGGCAAGCCTGTCAATCCAGTCTACAAATTCGACAAAGCGGACGTAATTGTCTCTCTGGACGCGGACTTCCTTACAACCGGCGCTGGACACGTGCGCTACGCGCGCGATTTTTCTTCACGGCGCTCAATGGAATCGCCGTCATCGAATCCGAATCGGCTTTATGTCGTCGAGTGCATGCCCACCAGTACAGGCGCAATGGCAGATCATCGCAAACCGGTGCGCGCGAGCGAAGTTCCAGAGTTTGCGGCTCGCCTTGCTTCCGAACTGGGAATTGGATCGGCAAATGGTGCAAGCGCCACGGCGCAAGGAATCTCGGCGGAATGGACNNGGAGACGAGCAGCCGGCTTACGTGCACGCATTGGCGCACGCGATGAATGCCGCGCTAGGCAACGTGGGGAAAACCGTGTACTACACGGATCCACTCGACGCGGACCCGGTTGATGGAATCGAATCGCTGGGCACCCTTGTGAACGATATGAAGGCCGGAAAAGTTGACGCCCTTCTGATTCTCGGCGGCAATCCTGTGTACGACGCCCCTGCCGATTTCGATTTTGGCCCGGCCCTGCTCAACGTCAAGCTGCGCATACATTCGGGGTTGTACTACGACGAAACCGGCGAGCTTTGCCAGTGGCACGTCCCCGCGACCCACTACCTCGAATCCTGGGGCGATGCGCGAGCCTACGACGGCACTATCGGAATTATTCAGCCGCTGATTGCCCCGCTTTATGAAGGCTGCCACTCGGCGTACGAGATCACCGCCCTGCTGGGAAGCGATCCCGGCAAATCGAACCACGACATCGTGCGCGATTACTGGGCCGGGCAGCGACCCGAGAAAGAAAAGGCATTCGAGGATTTCTGGGAGCGTTCCTTACACGATGGAATCATCGCTGGTACGGCGCTGCCGGCGATAAGCGTCAGCGCGCGATCGGATTTTGCAAAGCCGGCAGCCGCGCAAGCTCCTGCGACCGCTGCATCTTCTCCCGACTTGGAAATTTCATTCCGCCCCGACCCCGCAATTTTCGACGGACGTTTCGCAAATAATGGATGGCTGCAAGAGCTTCCCAAGCCCAATACACGCCTGACCTGGGATAACGCTGCCATGATTGGCGCGGGGACAGCGCAGCACCTAAACGTCACGGCGGGCGACTACGTGAAGCTTCAGCTAAACGGCCGGGAAACCAAGGCCGGGATCATGATTGTGCCGGGCCACGCGGAGAATTCCATCACGCTGCATCTGGGGTACGGCAGGCGCAGAGCCGGGAAAGTGGGCACCGGCCCGGGCTTCAACGCAAATTTCATCCGCACATCCGCGTCCCCGTGGTCAGCTACCGGATTGCGCGTGGAAAAAACCGGCAAGCAATATTATTTTGCGGTGACGCAACATCAATACATTATCGACCATCAAGGTCGCGGCTCAGAAGAAGCGAGCGACGCCGCTTTCCATCGCGATCTGATACAAGTAGCCACCCTGGAAGAGTTTCGCGCCAATCCAAACTTCGCCAGAGATCCGAACGAAGAAGCCACTCGCGGCCTTACGCTTTATCCCGGCTTCAAATATGAAGGCTACGCCTGGGGCATGTCCATTGACCTGAATAAGTGCGTCGGGTGCAACGCCTGCGTGGTTGCTTGCCAGTCTGAAAATAATATCGCCGTGGTAGGCAAGGAACAGGTGATGGCCGGTCGCGCAATGCATTGGATCCGAGTTGATACCTATTTCCGCGGCGGACTTGAAAACCCCGAAATGTATTACGAGCCAATGCCGTGCATGCAGTGCGAAAACGCGCCTTGCGAAGTCGTATGTCCGGTTGGAGCTACCACGCACAGTCCGGAAGGCCTGAACGAGATGACTTACAACCGCTGCGTCGGAACCCGTTATTGCTCCAACAACTGTCCCTACAAAGTGCGCAGATTTAACTTTTTTCTGTTCTCCGACTGGCAGACGCCCAGCCTTTACGGCGTGCGCAATCCTAACGTGACCGTGCGCAGCCGCGGCGTGATGGAAAAATGCACTTACTGCGTGCAGCGAATCAATGCCGCGAAAATCCGCTCCGAGGAAGAAAACCGGCCGGTCCATGACGGCGAGATCGTAACCGCTTGCCAGGGCGCGTGCCCTGCGGACGCCATCGTTTTCGGCAATATCAACGACCCGAACAGCCGCGTCGCAAAGCTCAAAGCGCAATCGCGGAATTATAGTTTGGTGGGGGAGTTGAATACCAAACCGCGCACCACCTACCTGGCGCGCGTGCGAAATCCCAACCCGGAGATTCACGAATAGCACATGAAGCGCAAAGCTATTTACGGACTGCTGGCGGAATTCGAGACGCCTGAACAGCTTCTCGTAGCGGCGCAAACCACGCACGACGCCGGCTACAAGAGCATCGATGCGTTCACCCCCATGCCGGTTGAAGGCATGGCTGAAGCGGTCGGCTTCGAACACACCACCTTGCCGGCTGTAGTTTTTACCGGTGGACTGCTGGGCGGCCTGTTTGGCTTCGCGATGTGCTACTACGCAAACGTAATCAGTTATCCGCTGAATATTGGAGGCAAGCCGTTCAACAGTTGGCCAGCCTTCATCCCGATTACTTTCGAACTGACCATTCTCGGCGCGGCTCTTTCAGCGGTTTTCGGCATGCTGGCGATGAACGGCCTGCCCACGCCCTATCATCCCGTTTTCAACGTCGCAAGGTTCGCGCTCGCATCGAAAGACCGTTTCTTCCTTTGCGTGAAGGCGCGCGACAAGAAATTCGATTTGGTTAGAACGAAAGACTTTTTGGAGAGCTTGCATCCACACGGAGTGTTCGAGATTGAAGTTTAATTTCCATTACGACGAGGAACGGGAGGCTAGCGCGAGTATCGGCCGCATATGGCCGCGCAGGAGAATGCTGGCTTGCCTCGGCGGCATTGCCATGCTGCTGGCTGGTTGCCGGCTCGACATGCACATTCAGCCGAAATATCTTCCCGACGAACCCAGCACCTTCTTCGATGATGGCCGTTCCGAACGCCCAGTAGTCCCCGGAACCGTAGCGCGCGGGCAGCTCCACACTGATGAATTACTTTACACCGGCAAGGAGAACGGCGTGGTTGCGGACAAATTTCCGTTCCCCATGACGCGCGAGGATTTGGAGCGTGGCCGCGAACGCTACAACATTTACTGCACTCCTTGCCACGATTACACTGGCAGCGGGCAAGGCATGATCGTGCAGCGCGGCTTCCCACCTCCGCCCTCGTTTCACCTTGAAAGCTTGCGGAAAGCTCCCGCCGGACATTATTTTGAAGTCATCACCAACGGCTTTGGCTCCATGTACAGCTACGCTTCACGTGTAGAGCCGGAAGATCGCTGGCGGATAGCAGCGTACATTCGCGCGCTTCAGCTAAGCCAGCACGCCACNNAACGTCCCGGGACACGCGGCAGGGCAACCATGACGAACGCGCTGGAAAAATTTGAGCCGCGGGTTGACCGCATGCAACGAAACATGTTGCTGCTGGGAGCGTTCGCTCTCTTACTGTGCGCGTTTTTCGGACTGCGCAGCCCGGAATCTGCGCAACGAGCTTTCCAGTCCTACCTGTTTTCCTACATCTACTGGTTCTCAATTCCTCTTGGGTGCATGGCGCTGTTGATGATGCATCACCTCACCGGCGGCTGGTGGGGTTATCCCATTAGGCGTCTGCTGGAGGCGGGCACCAGAACGTGCCTGGTGATGACGGCTTTGTTCATCCCAGTGTTGCTCGGGATAAACAAACTATATCCGTGGGCGCAATGGGCGACTGACAAGCCCACGGATCCGAACCTGCATTTCAAAGTGATGTACCTCACCAAGAATTTCTTCGTCCTTAGGTCGGTAATCTATTTCGCCATCTGGCTCACCATCGTCTATTTCCTGAACAAGTGGTCGGCCGAGCAGGATGCTACCGGCAACACACGCCTCGCCTCCATTCTGGAAGCATTCAGCGCGCCTGGCTTGATTCTGTGGGGAATCGCGGTCACCTATTCCGCGATCGATTGGGTAATGTCCATCGAACCGCTTTGGTTTTCGACTATCTATGGCTTCCTTTTCATGATCGTCGAAGCGTTGGTAGCCATGGCGTTTGTGATTTTCGTCCTGCGCCTGCTTTC
>PLZZ01000222.1:17049-17748 GCA_003153585.1 Acidobacteriota bacterium
TTTCTGATCGTGATGCACTTCGCGGTGCCCTTTCTTCTGTTGCTCCAGCGCGGAGTAAAGCGGCGCCTGCGCTCGCTTTCCATCGTGACGGGGATGCTGGTCGTGTTGACTCTCGTGGACGTTTACTGGCTAGTCGTTCCAGCATTTGAGAATGAAAGAAAAAGCCCGCAGCTTCATTTATCGGACTTGCTTGCCGTAATCGGAATTGGCGGTATCTGGGTCGGCACGTACATCTGGCAGCTCAAGAAAATGCCGCTGCTGCCCTTGCACGACCCTCGGTTTGAAGGAGCGCTCCAGCATGAGCATGGAGACTAAGCGTCCGGCCGGCCTTACTCCTCCGGGCGGCCGCCAATCTCTGCCCGATCCGTCGGAGGATTATGAGCACAGGGATGCCGACACCGGCAGCCTGCTGAAATTCGGGCTTGGACTTGTGATTATCCTCATCGTCGTATTGTTTTCGATGAAATGGATGTTTTCTTACTTTGCAAAATCGCAACCGCTTGGGCCNNGTGTTGCCGCCGCAGCCGCGATTGCAAGTGAAACCCGGAGCGGATTTGCGCAGCTATTGTGGCGATCAAATGCAGAAACTCGATACCTATGGGTGGGTAGACCCGGAGAATGGCGTGGTTCGAATCCCGATTGACCGTGCAATCGACGTGACCATTGAGCGTGGTTTGCCCGCGCGTCCCGCGAGCGCGG
>PLZZ01000054.1 GCA_003153585.1 Acidobacteriota bacterium
GAATTCGACGCGAGTAAGTTGGAAGCCTATCCGCCCGGCGCCGTGATCATTCTTCCAGGCAACACGCCGCATTTCCACTGGGCGAAATCCGGCGAATACGTCACGCAAATAACCGCGCTGGGGCCGCTTGGACTGGAATACCTCAACGCGAAAGACGACCCGCGAAACAGCAACTCGTAGGAGGAATCCGAACAGCTTTCTGTAGGCCCAAAAGAACGAGTCTACTCATCTTGAGTTTGGAGCACCACTGTCAGGTTGCCCAGAAACGGTTCTTTTTGAGGCGACCGTTAATCACTTTTGGGCAAGCGAATTTGCAACGCCCCCCTACATCAGTGAATAGGGATTTTGAGCGAAATTCCACCTCGAATGTCCTCACGCCGCGCTCCGGGTTGCGGCGAGGTCAAAGCGATCGAGGTTCATCACTTTGGTCCAGGCCGCAACGAAGTCCTGAACGAACTTTTTGTGCGCGTCCGAGCTTCCGTACACTTCCGACAGAGCCCGCAGTTGTGCGTTTGAGCCGAAGATGAGATCGGCTCGCGTTGCAGTCCAGCGGACTTCGCCCGTCTTGCGATCGCGTCCTTCGAACGTATCCTTCGCNNTCCGGCTTCTTGGTGAAGACGCCCAACTTGGTCTGTCCGTGGTTGGTGTTCAACACCCGCATGCCGCCGATTAACACGGTGAGTTCCGGCGCGGTAAGCGTGAGGAGCTGGGCCTTATCGAGCAGTTCGACTTCGGCTGATGCCTCAGAGTTTCCGTTGCGGTAGGACCGGAAGCCGTCAGCGGCCGGTTCGAGTACGGCGAAAGACTTCACGTCGGTCTGCTCCTGCGAAGCGTCCGTGCGGCCGGGGGCAAAAGGAACATTCACGTTGACGCCCGCATTCTTCGCGGCCTGTTCGACACCAGCGCAACCCGCCAGGACGATCAAGTCCGCCAGCGAAATCTTCTTCCCGCCGGACTGCGAGGCGTTGAACTCGCTCTGAATCTTTTCCAGCGCCTTTAGAACTTTCTGCAGTTGCTCGGGCTGATTGACCTTCCAGTCCTTCTGTGGGGCGAGGCGGATGCGCGCGCCGTTTGCGCCGCCGCGCTTGTCGGACCCACGGTAGCTGGACGCCGAGGCCCAGGCGGTCGAGACGAGTTGCGAGACGGTCAGCCCGGAGGCAAGAATTTTTTGTTTCAGGGCCGCGACATCCTTGTCATCCACCAATTTATGATTTACNNGTCAGCTTGAACCAGGCCCGCGCGAACGCATCCTCCAACAAAGCTGGATTTTCGTAGAAACGCCGCGAGATTTTTTCGTAAACGGGATCGACCCGCAAAGAGATGTCGGTGGTCAGCATCGCCGGTTCGTGACGCTTGGAAGGATTGTGCGCGTCCGGAACCAAACCCGCGCCTCCATTGTTTTTCGGCTTCCACTGGTGTGCGCCACCTGGACTCTTGGTAAGTTCCCACTCGAACTTGAACAAGTGTTCGAAGAAACTGTTGCTCCATTTCGTCGGAGTGCTGCTCCATGTCACTTCCAGGCCGCTGGTAATTGCGTCACCTGCGATACCGGTGGCGTAGGCGCTCGACCAGCCCAGGCCCTGCTCTTCAATCGCCGAGCCTTCCGGTTCTTTGCCCAAGTGGGTGCCGGGTCCGGCCCCGTGTGTTTTCCCGAAGGTGTGACCGCCTGCAATCAAAGCCACGGTTTCTTCGTCGTTCATCGCCATGCGCGCGAAAGTTTCGCGGATATCCTTTGCTGCCGCCAGCGGATCGGGCTTGCCTTCCGGTCCCTCGGGGTTCACGTAAATCAGTCCCATCGTGGTAGCGCCCAAGGGGTTCGCCAGCTCGCGATCGCCCGAGTAACGCTTCTCCGTCCCCATCCAGGTCGTTTCCATTCCCCAGTTCACATCCAGATCCGGTTCCCACACGTCCGGACGCCCGCCCGCAAAGCCGGACGTCTTGAAGCCCATGGTTTCCAGGGCGACGTTGCCCGCGAGGATCATCAGATCGGCCCAGGAAATTTTCTTGCCGTATTTCTGTTTGATGGGCCAGAGCAGGCGACGCGCCCGGTCGAGGTTGACGTTGTCCGGCCAGCTGTTCAGCGGAGCGAAACGCTGCTGACCTCGGCCGCCGCCGCCGCGACCGTCACCAATCCGGTAGGTTCCGGCGCTGTGCCACGCCATGCGAATAAACAGCGGACCGTAGTGACCGAAGTCGGCAGGCCACCAGTCCTGCGAATCGGTCATCAACGCCGCAAGATCCTTCTTCAGCCCGTTGTAATCCAGGCTCTTGAACTCTTCCCCGTAATTAAAATTTCTGCCCATGGGATCGGACAGCGATGAGTGCTGAGCGAGCAGATTGAGATTCAACTGGTTCGGCCACCAGTCACGATTTGTTGAGCTTGCGCTGCTGCTGTGATGGAACGGGCACTTTGCTTCAGAAGCCATATGTACTCTCCTCCAGACATTGAAATTCAGCCGAATAAGATCGTCGAAATCCACGCAGCAATTTCTACGAAGTTAGATTAACATCCAAATGGGAGATAGTTCCAATACCAAACTCCCATTTTAGGTATAGGCATACCCTATGGAATTTCATCAGCTTCGATATGTTTGCGCCATCGCGGACACGGGCAACTTCAGCCGCGCCGCGGAGCGCTGCAAGATTACCCAGCCGTCGCTTTCACAGCAGGTGCTAAAACTCGAGGAAGAGCTGGGTACTAAGCTTTTCGACCGGCTGGGTCGCAGCATACGCCTCACCGAAGCGGGACGCGCTTTCATTCCTCGCGCTCGCGCGATTTTGGAGCAGATGGAGGCAGCGCGATCCAGGGCGGGCGATCAGAATACAGACCTTCGCGGCAGTGTCGCCGTGGGAGTGATTCCAACTGTCGCGCCCTATCTGATACCGAGTTATGCGGCCCGTTTCGCCAAGCGATACCCCGACGCGAAACTGCGCATCGTTGAAGATACCACTTTGGTCCTAATAGAAGGTTTACGCGATCTCTCGATTGATGTNNTTTGCGGCATTGAGCAGACAGCATCCGCGCGCCTCGGCAAAATCGCTCGCGCTCAAAGACCTCCGCGGAGAATCGTTCGTGATGTTGCGCGATGGCCACTGTTTCCGAGATCTCAGTATTGACACCTGCACACGCGCCCGCGTTACGCCGCACATTGCGTTTGAAAGCGGACAGTTCAGCAGTCTCCTGGGAATGGTTGCGGCCGGTGTCGGCGTCTCGCTCGTCCCTGAAATGGCTATAGACCGCAACGTCGCGTGCCGCTACGTGCGCCTCAGTGATCCTCAGGCTACTCGAACGATCGTTACTGCTGTGCTGCGTGGACGCAGTTTTAACCGCGTTCAGCAGGCCTTTATGTCCGGTATCAAAGGCAAAGCCATGCTACCCGACGGCGGAAAATCGTCTTCCGCTACTGGTTCCGCTTGAGGTTAAATAAGATTCCAAGCGGTGTAGACTCCGGGGTGATCGAAGAAACTGCGCGAATTGACGAGTGGCACACTCCGATTCCGCGAAAGCATTTAGCTCTTGTCAATTTGGAGGCGCAAGATGGACGGTCAACAACAGAAGAAGCAGGACCCTGGAGCGCGAGATCAAGAGATCCGTGCGGCGCTGGATCAGCATTGGGCGGCGTCCGATGCCAACGATTTTGTAACGGAGCACCTTATCTATCAGGAGGACGCGGTGCTGGACTACCCGCAGTCAGGCGAGCGAACCCGCGGTCGAAGCAACATTCAGGGGCAGCGTGCTAGTCAGCCGAGCAATAAGCGGTTTTCTATCCGGCGAATCATTGGCAGCGGCGATCTTTGGGTCACCGAATTCATCCTAACGTATGACAGCAAGCCGTCCTACACCGTGAGCATCATGGAGTTCACGGGCGTCAAGGTTGCGCGAGAAACACAATACTTTGCGGATCCATTCCCGGCTCCCGCATTCCGCGCAAAATGGGTCGAACGGATGCCAACATAATCAAGGCGCGAGGATTCGCTAACGACATCGCCGTGTGCGGGTTGCAGCATAATTGTCGAGAACAGAGATTAACGCCGAGACCCGCTAAGTCCTGAGTAACGCGCTAACCGGAGAAGCGAAATGCTAGTACGTGAAATGTCCGGTAATCCGACTAATCAAGAGTTAGCCCCTGGCTTCCCATTGATCGACGCAACTGTTTCAGACCGGCACAATGGCGTGACATTTACCATCTCGCTCTCGCAAGTTTGACAATCCCACTTCGGAAAACTACGATAACGGCGAGAGATACCAGTGGAGGTGATTTTGTGCCTACACGCCAATGTCCCTATTGCGGACAGCCGGTGCATGACTCTCTGGCTGAGTGTCCGTATTGTCATGAGACAATTCCGGAGTTGCGCGCGGCTGCCCCGGCCCCTGAACGCCCGGACGTCGGGCGCACAAAGATTCGCCGCGGGCTGCTGTGTATGCTTCTGGCTGCAGTCATCCATTTCTTCGCAGGTGGCTACAGCGCGATGAAGCTTCCTTTCCCCATTCAGCCAGTGGTGACCATCTATTTGGCACCCCTGCTGTTCTTGGCCGGGCTCGGCCTAAGTCTTTATGGTTTTCTGTTTGCACCGTAAGGCTTGGCTCTATACGAATCGCTCTCCCGTCACCGAACCAGAATTTTTATACAAGTGTCATGCCCACCCGGGAGTTTTGACCGAGCGCACGCCGCAACCACGGCGATTTTGCGTCAACTGAGGAAGCGTTCTGTTGACCAGATTTCAGAGACACGACCTGGGCACTTTGCAGCGATCCGCCGTTTGCCAAATTGATTCGGGGTAGCTGGTTTGCTAAGGTCGTCGTCATGTCCGAGCGTTCCACCGAGCAGATACGCGAATTGCTCGACTCGCTTTATCGCGTGGATTCGGGACGAATCCTGGCGACTCTGATCCGCTTGCTCGGTGATTTTGATCTTGCCGAGGAGGCGATGCACGAAGCCTTTGCGACTGCGCTGAGCCTGTGGCCGGAGAGTGGAGTACCCGGCAACCCGCGGCCATGGTTAATTTCGACTGCGCGATTCAAAGCCATTGATACTCTGCGGCGAAGGGCAAGATTCGATGCGTCGCAAGACGAGCTGGTGCGATATCTCGAAGCGCAATCGAGTTCGGCAGGGAAGTCCGAGGAAGAGGAGAGCCTGGAGGACGACCGGCTGCGCCTGATTTTTACCTGCTGCCATCCGGCTCTCGCGCCGGAAGCGCACGTGGCGCTCACCTTGCGCGAGGTGTGCGGGCTGACCACCGAGGAGATCGCGAAGGCCTTCCTCACCACTCCGCGCACGCTGGCGCAGCGCATTGTGCGCGCAAAGGCAAAAATTCGAGAGGCACGGATTCCGTACGAAGTGCCGACGCCGCAG
>PLZZ01000209.1 GCA_003153585.1 Acidobacteriota bacterium
GGGAGAAAAACCGGCTGACACTATCTCCAAAAGTCTAACATAGCCAGGTTCGGCCAGAAGCCCGCGTCGGATGGAAGAAAACAAAAATTGGCTCGGCGCAGCCTCGGAAAACAGGAAATATCCCGCGCCGCGGTTTGTGCCCTGGAGTAAGATGCACGAGAAACATGGATCTGAAAGCCAAAAAAGAGACTTTGCGCTTGCTGACCAACGGCGTGTATGTGCTGACATCCCGGAACGGTGACGACTACGGAGTTGCGACAATCACGTGGGTCTCACAAGTCTCCTTTCAACCTCCGCTCGTGATGGCTGCGTTGCGAAAAGATGGAAACGTCTTTCGTTGTTTAAGGGCAAGCGGCGTCGCGGTTTTGCATGTTGTCGGAAGCGACCAAAAAGAACTCGCGCAGAAGTTTTTCTCCACGACAAAAGAGGCCAACGGGCTTCTAAATGGTGAGCCATTCACCGGGGGGAAGACTTCCGCGCCGGTCTTGAAAGACCTGAGCGCCTATCTGGAGTGCAAACTGGTTGATATCTGCGAAGATTACGGCGACCACGCCATCGTGATTCTAGAAGTCGTCGAAGCCGAGAGCCGGGGAACGGTAGTACCGCTCGTTGTCAATGATTCACCCTGGAAATATGGGGGCTAGTAGTAACAAGATCAAGAAATTCTTCTCCTCCCAGACGCCGGATTACCCTGGGGCAGTTCCAGTTATGGCTAGGGCTGATGCGAGCGGAATAAAAGATCGAACCACGGAGTCCATGTCTCGCCGCCATCGACGGATGTTTCTGCGATTTCGCTAACGCCGCCGGGTATTGCTTTCCATGTGCCGCGCACATGTCTCTCCTCGCCGTTGACGAGATCTACACCGCTCATAATCATTCCTCCTTTTTGGAACGTGCCTTCGATCACGAGCAGTCGGCCTCGGTTTGTGACCCAACTCTGATGCCACGTTTTTCTGGAGGCGTCGTAAATACTGAAGCTCTGACCTTTCGATCCGTTC
Source organism: Acidobacteriota bacterium (assembly GCA_003153585.1). Lineage (GTDB taxonomy): Bacteria > Acidobacteriota > Terriglobia > Acidiferrales > UBA7541 > Palsa-295. Next base: position 999 of record PLZZ01000209.1, read on the forward strand.
GTGGCTTGATAATTCTCATGCACGACGCAGCCATCGAGAATGCGATCGACTCGAACCCGCGCGACCGCGGTGGCTGGTTTGTCGGCGTCAAAGGCATCCCAATCACCAAGCCAGAAATCAAACTGTCGATATTCGGGCCCCGAACAAGCCGGTGAGGATGATTGCAGGGATTGAGACGAAGAGACGCGAAGAGCGGGCAGGCGTTCCGTCCTTGCGAAGAGAATTGCTATGAAAATAAAGCCGGCTTTCAGGCATAGAGCTAAACGATTCATGTTGTTTTCGCCATTCAGGCGGAAGGCTGAGGGTAGGGGATCTCCTACCCTCGGGCGATCTCGATTCGTCTTGGTTACGGCTTCACTTGCTCTGGTTTGAAGTGGCCGAAGGCCAGCTTGCGCATCATCTGCTGGCGGACGCCTTCAGAAACGGTGATGCTCGCGGCTTCGCCGTTCGTGGCTTCCGCGAAGGTATCCGCACCGCCGCCTCCGAAGTACGTCGGGACGGCGAGGTACGCTGGGATATTGTTGCCAAGCGGGCAGCCTCCATCGACGATGATGCATGCCTCACCAGTGATCTCCCCACTTTCATTGATGCCAGTAGCTTCGATCAGAAGCAACGGCGAATTTTTCGGCATCAGCGTGTTGAGGTCCGTCATCTTTCCGTTTTCGTAGATAAACGCGTGGAAGGAGGGGAACGACACGCCCACCACTTGTCCTTGGTCGTTGACGTCCAAGGCTTCGCTGAGAGCATCTCCGGGAAGCACCCCGATGTCCGTCATTTTCCCGCTCTCTTTGGTCCAAATGAACGCGTGGAAATTTGGAGAGAGCACTCCGCCGCTTACGTCGCCCGCTAAATCCGAAAATCCGACGATGATGTCGCCGCGGTGGTTGATGGCCATGGGAGTATTCCAGCCTTTGCCGCCCAGGTTGCCCAGGTTAATCACGTTGCCATTTTCCCAGAGCAGGGCGTGCATCGCGCTGAACGCTCCGACAGAATTGTCGCAAGTCCCGGAAATGCCGACGATCTGGCCATTGTCATTGATGGCTGTGGCGGCGCCATCCGGATCCGCGATGCCGCTTTGGACGAAAGTCGGAAGTTGTGTGATCTGTGCCACTCCCGGTCCATAGACGACGGGCAGGAACTGGAAAACCTGTGGCAGTACGCAGCTTGAATCATGAACTGTAGTTTCCGCCCAGCCTACTATCTGGCCCAGGTTGTTTTCGCCGGAGGCAAATCCGTTGTTGCCACCCAGCGTGGGCAGCCCTGTCATCACGCCAAACTGCCACACGAAGCCGGTGCATACATGTCCGGTAGGTATGCCAGTCGGAGTAAAGGCGGTACAACTCCACGACTCCCCGAACGGATCCATCGCTGCAGTTTCGGAAAAACCTGCAATCTGACCGTGATCGTTTTTGTTTGGCCACTGGACGTCGCTGTTTGGACCTCCGAGCGTGCCGAGGTCGAATCTCAATCCGTAGATCCACACGGTGGCGTGCTCGGTGATATCTCCGGACTGATCGGCAGCGCCAATCGCCCAACCTATGTTGTTAATGGTATTGCCCTCGCTAGCCGTTCCGCTGAGGTTGCCGAGATTAAAGAGGCGGTAATGGTTCGGCTGCTCTTGCGCCGCCAACCGAAGCGGGAGCACCAGCGCGGCAAATAAAACAATCATCGCAATAAGGCACGTGCGTATCCTGGATTTCATGTGATCTCCTTTTTATTTATTATCGAAGCCTGATCGAACCGCCGCCGCGCTCTTTCCGCATCTATCTGACCTTTTCTTGACCGGCCCAACTGATTCGGTGGGGAGCCGGTCTACCGTCTCAAACAAGGTAGATTTTTTGGTGGAGGAAGGTTGGACGTTTGCGGACGTTGCTCCGGCCTCCACTGGACGTTTTCGGGCGTTGATACCCCGCCGACTTTCCGCCTAGTTCTCAGCACCCAAGAGGAAAACTCCGTCTGGCATTGACTCGCGGGCCGCTTCTAAGCTTTAGACCGTGCACGGATTTTTGGGGCGGAATGGTACGCGCGAACGTGGTCCGAAAACGTCCAATTTTCCCGGCAGGTTCGACTATCATCAACCTGGGAGACAAATGACTCTAGATTGGCAAGTCTGCTCGCGAGCCAGGCTGTCACGCGATGCGCGGTTTGACGGCAAATTCTTTATCGGCGTGGACGGCAGCGGAGTGTACTGCCGTCCGATTTGCCCGGCACCTACTGCGAAAGAGAAAAATGTGCATTACTTCTCCAGTGCCGCGGCGGCAGCGGAGGCGGGTTTTCGCCCCTGTCTGCGTTGCCGGCCGGAAGCCTCGCCCGGCACTCCGGCTTGGTCCGGAACCTCCAACACAGTTTCTCGGGCGTTGAGGCTGATCGGTGAGACTGGTTTGGAAGACGGTGGAGTGGAGGCTCTTGCAGAACGTCTAGGAATTGGATCGCGGCACCTTCGGCGCCTGTTTCTGAAACACCTGGGGGCGACTCCCACTGCGGTGGCCCACACGCGCCGCCTGCATTTTGCGAAAAAGCTCATCGACGAGACGAATTTGCCCATGAGTCAAATTGCTCTGGCTTCGGGTTTCGGTTGCGTACGAAGATTTAATGCAGCCATCCGGAAGACGTACAGTCGAACGCCGACGCGAATTCGCCGGCTCGTTCGGCCGGCAGCCAATCAGCCCGAAAATCAGTATCTTTTTCTCCTTCGATTCCGAGCACCGTATCACTGGGACGGCATGTTAGCGTTTTTGGCCAAGCGCGCCATTCCGGGCGTCGAAGCGGTTGACCTCGGCGCTTATCGCCGGTCGATCTTGTTAAATGGCCAGCACGGCTACTTTGAAGTCTCGCTTCAGGCGGGTATGGACGCGCTTGCGGTGCGCATTCAATTTCGCGATCCATGCTCGCTCTTTTTTATTATCGAGCGGATACGCGCGATGTTTGACTTAAGTGCAGACTGGACCGATATTGCGCGAACTTTAAGAAGCGACCCGGCATTGGCAGAGAGAGTTCGAGCTGCGCCGGGGCTGCGGGTACCAGGTTGCTGGAATGGATTTGAACTAGCGATTCGCGCGATTGTCGGCCAACAGATTAGCGTCAGTAACGCCACGGCCCTTGCGGGCCGCATCGCAAGAAGTTTTGGCCGGCCGTTCTCAGCGGCAAGCAAATTAACTCATCTTTTCCCCACACCTGAGGTTCTTGCCGAGGCCGATCTCACCAAGGCGGGTCTGACTAGAGCCCGAGCCGAAACGATTCGAGCTCTGGCCCGCGCTGTTTGTGAAGGCCGAATCCGCTTTGAAGGCATCGTGGAAACGGACGCTTTCCTGGCACGGCTAGGTGAAATTCAGGGCATCGGCCCGTGGACAGCGCAGTACGTGGCTATGCGAGCGCTCGGGGAGCCGGATGCATTCCCGGCCGGGGACCTTGGCCTTCTGCGCGCCTTGAATCTGGCAAGTTCTCGTGAACTTGAACGACGCTCCGAAGGATGGCGACCCTGGCGAGCTTACGCGACGATGTATCTATGGAACGGCTTTTGTGAACGCAAAGCTCGCGGAAACAAGTCTGCTCTTTCCAAGACCCAAAAGGCGCCTATTGAAAGAGTTGAACCTCGCCATGCTGTCTGCCCGGTTGGGTGACGGCGAATCAGCGACTGGCGCAGTACCGACTGGACGAATGAGTATGCCTTCGCGGCAAACTCCATTATAATTGTCTGATTCAGCGTTGGCACAGGAGCAGCAAGACACATGTTGAAAAGCATTCAGCAACGAGACCTGGACCGTAATAGGTGGGTCAAGGTCACGATGATAGTCCTACTTGTACTCATAAGCATCAGTATGGTGATCACACTGGTTCCCGGTCTGGTCGGCGGATCGATGACCACCAGCCCTGATACCGTGGCTTCTGTGGGTGGACAGGACATCTCCGTCCTCGATGTGCAGCGCCAACTGAACACGGTTCTGCACGGACAGGTTGTTCCTGAAATGTTAAAAGGACTTTATGCCAAGCAGGTTCTCGATCAGATGATTCTTACTCATGCGCTCGAACTGGAAGCGCGAAGGCTGGGAATGAGCGTAACTCCCCAGGAAGAATCGGATAGGATCAAGCAATTGTTGCCATCGGCGTGGGAGGGCGGGACGTGGACGAAAGACCGCTACGTCGCTGAAGTACAGACTCGCACAGGGATGTCGGTTCCGGATTTCGAAAGTTTCCTTCGTGACGACATGCTGAGGGAAAAATTCCGCCAGCTCGTCACGGATTCTATCAGCGTCACTCCCGCAGAAATTCAGGATGAATTTCGGCGGCGAAATGAAAAAGTGACGATTGAATACGCCCTCGTGAAGCCCGCGGAGCTGGCTCCTTCGATTCGGCCAACGGATTCAGAGCTCTCCGCCTACTACGCCAAAAATGCAGCGCGTTATCAAGTTGCCGAGAAGCGGTCCGCGCGTTACGCCCTGCTAGACTTAGCGAAATTGCGCGAAAACACTCCTCTAAACGACGAGGCCCTGCGTGCTTACTACAACGCCCACATCGATCAGTACAAAGTGGAAAACCGCGCCCACGTCGAGCACATACTTTTCAAAACGATCGGAAAGACCGATGCTGAAATAGCCGAAATCCGCCAGAAGGCCGAAGAAGTCCTCAAAAAAGCCAAGAGTGGAGCGAATTTCGAAGACCTGGCGAAAAAGTACTCGGAAGATGATTCTACGAAACCCAAGGGCGGCGATCTCGGCTGGATAGTTGAAAAGCAAACGGTGCCGGAATTCGAGCAGGCTGCTTTCAGCGCCCCTAAGGGTTCGATTTCGGATTTGGTAAAAACGCAGTACGGGTTCCATATTATCAAAGTGCTGGATCGCGAAACGGCCCACACTAAGAGTTTTGAGGAAGTCCGCAGCGCAATTGTGCCAGTCGTCGCGGATGAAAAGGCCACCGAAGAAGCGAACAATATTTCCGCTCAGATGGCCGGCGCCGTGCGCCAATCCAACCGTCAATCGCTGGACGATCTCGCGAAAAAATTCAATCTTCAGCTCGGCGAAACGCCGCTAGTCTCGGCCTCCGAACCTCTCGGCGATCTCGGAAACACTCCGGAACTGCATCAGGCCCTTTTCCAACTCCGCCCGGGTGAGCTTAGCCAGCCCCTCCAGGTTCCTCAGGGCTTCGTGATTTTGACGCCCAAAGACGTCCAACCGGCGCATCAGGGGACCCTGCCGGAGGTCCGCGACCGCGTCATCGCCGATTACCAGCAGGAGAAGTCAATCGAGCTGGCGCGGACTAAAGCCGAGGATTTCGCCAAGCGCGTGCAAGGTGGCGCACCTTTTGACCAAGCTGCCAAAGCTTTGGGTCTTTCGCTGGTTACTTCCCAGCCCTTCGCCAGAACCGGTTCGGTTCAGGATCTTGGCGCTGCGAAGCTGCTGGCAGCTTCATTCGGGATGAAAATTGGGCAGGTTAGCCCGCCTACGCAGATTAGCGGCAACTGGCTCGTCTACCGAGTGACAGCCCTAGAGGCGCCAAAACCCGAGGACCTGGCCACTCAGTCTGACCAGATTAAACAGCAGCTCCTGCAAGCTAAACAGGGCGCCGCCTTCGAGGCATTTCGAGTCGCACTCGAAGATCGTTTGAAGCAAGAGGGTAAGCTGGTCATCAATGCGGACGCTATGAAGCGCTTGACCCGCTCCAGCTAACCGCGCTAACACCCACTCCGGTCCTCACATCGAGTTATCTAGATTTCTTTCAACTAATTATAAACAAAGGACTTGTTAGTTTAAGTCGCCCCTTGCCCCGTTGGTCCGGGTTCGATAAAATACTCACATCCGCATAGCCTCCCCGTCGCCAGCGGGGATCACTTGAGGGCTTGCCGTCCCAACCCTCCGTGCCTGGTAAAGAATTCAAGAGCAACTCACCAAAGGAGCATGCTATGCGGGAAAAGAGATCGAAGGCAAGCAGGCCGGCGGGGCTTCCGATGGCAAACAAAAAGCGGGGGCAAGGGTCGCGGACGGTCGAGTTCGGGGTTACGGCAGAAAAATTGAGGAGTGCGGTGTCCACCAAACATACATCATCGGGAAATGAATATCTTTGCGCGATAGAGAAGAATCAGAATGGGAAGTACAACGTGCGTGTGCGCGCGGTTTTTGGGAGCGACGGGTGGTCGTTGCCGGTCTATTTTCTGGCCTCGTCATTCAATGCGGCCATGAAGAAGCTGGAAGAAGCGCTGCAACTGCTGCAGAAGAATGAGGAGCGCCTGAGGTTCTGGGGAGTGGAGCGCTCGGACGATCCCAACGTTGCCGGGGACCTGCTTCGGGAATTCGGGTTGTGGCTCGATCGGCGGAAGGAATTCCCCCGAAAGATCGCGGAATTGGGCATCCAGCGCGAGCGCCCCGTGCCGGCTTCGTTGTTGGCGCCGGTGCGTCGCATACTGGCCGAATCGGTGTCGCAGGAACGACCCTCGCTGGCTGCAGCCGGCGACTAACCGCGAAGAACTACTTCTCGCGCACCAGGACTTCGCCGTTAGCCACGACCGCGTCGTTAAGCGAGAGTTTGTACCGGTAGGATCCCGGATTTAGGCCCGCGCGAGCGGTTCCACTTAGCAGGCGCATCCCCGGGGGCGCTTGAAATACATTCGAGGAGAAGGGACAACGCTGCGGATCGAATTCAATTTTGATGTTCCCGGCGTTCGAAAACCATTCAACCTGTTCTCCCGGGTCCAGCACCACTACTTCGGGCAGCACTCCTACCATCACTAGCTTTTCGGCCACTCAGTTACCTCTCCACAAAAATTCGTGTTTTAGCTGCTTAGGCCATGGCGCGAACGGCTTCGATAATGTGCCGCGCGGAGATTCCGAATGCATCCACCAACTCCTCGGGTTTTCCTGAATGCGGCATGCCAGTCACGGCCAAGAGCTTGAACTTTGTTGGCGACACACCAACCTGCGCCAGAGCCGCCAGAACGCCTTCGCCAAGGCCGCCTTCCGGCCAGTGATCTTCCACAGTCACCAGACAGCCCGCGGTAGCCTTGATCTGCTCGGCAATGGCTTTGCCGTCGAGCGGTTTCACACAATAGAGGTCAATCACGCGGATCGCAATCCCTTGCGATTTCAACTGTTCGAACGCCTTTAGCGCTTCGTGGAGCGTCACGCCTGCGCCAATTACGGTAGCTTTGTCCTGGGCGCTCTGCCGCAAGACTTTAAATCCGGGGACTGCAAATTTCTCATCCTTGGAATAAAGAATGGGCATCTTCGGCCGCGAAGTCCGCAAATAATTTATGCCCGCGCGCTTGGCCATGTGCTCGGTCAAGCGCTCGGTGGATACGGCATCGCTGGGATAAAAAACTTCCGAGCCGGAAACCGCGCGAAACATCGCGATATCTTCGAGCGCCATCTGCGACGGGCCGTCTTCTCCGATGGAAACTCCGCAATGCGATCCGCACAAATTGATGTTTGCGCGGCTGACGGCGGCCATGCGCACGTTGTCATAGGCGCGTGACAAGAAACAGGCGAAGGTGTCGAGAAAGGGGACCTTGCCGCGGGCAGCGAGTCCGACTCCGGTGCTGACCAGATTTTGCTCGGCGATATAACCCTGAAAGAAATGGTCGGGATAGGCTTTGTCGAACATTTCCGAGAAGGTGGAATTCATCACGTCACCCGACATGGCAACGATGTGCGGATTCACTTTTCCCAGGCGTTTTAGCGCGAAACCATAGGCCTCGCGCGTAGCAACCTGCGCATCCGCGGCGTACTCGGGAGCGGGGGGCGCTGGAAAATCCGGAGGCGTGGGCAAGGTGGTTCGCGCGTAGGATTTCCCCGGATCCGGAGGAACCACCGGAGCTCCACCACGCTCTTTGATCGCCTCGGCGAGTTGCTCTTTCGAGAACGGTTTGCCGTGCCAGCCTTCTTTTCCGGCAACCAAGCTGAAGCCGTGACCCTTGACCGTGCGAGCGATAATGGCTTGCGGACGGCCCTTGGTGGCTTTCGCGCGGTCGAGTGCAGCGAGGATGGCGGCAACGTCGTGGCCGTCAATTACTTCAGTAGCGAAACCTTCCGACTCGAATTTGCGGCGGTAAACTTCCATATCGTGCCTGTACATGGTGTAGTCGCTCTGGCCCAGCGCATTGATGTCTGTAATCACGGTGAGGTTATCGAGTTTGTAATGCGCGGCAAAAGCCGCCGCTTCCCAGATTTCGCCTTCGGCCAATTCGCCGTCGCCTGTGAGCACATACACGCGCGTGGGACTTTTATCCATGCGCGCGCCGATCGCCAGGCCCGCGCCTACTGAGAGTCCCTGACCTAGCGATCCGGTGGCCGCGTCCACGCCATGAATGCGCGGAGTGGGGTGGCCTTCGAGTTCGCTGGAAAACTGGCGCAG
>PLZZ01000109.1:0-381 GCA_003153585.1 Acidobacteriota bacterium
GCTTCGGGACGCGGGCTCGATTCATTCAGATTATTGGAGGGGAACAGGAGCTGAATTGGGACGCCGCGACGGAATTGCGATTTACCCTGTTGGTGGTTGGTGGAAAGAAATGCGAGTGCTGCAGCGATACGATAGGTCGGTACGTTATAGCTTGCTGGTTTCCCTTCGCGCGAGTGCTGGAGCAATTGACATTTATACACCGATTCAGACGGCCATCAGGACCGCAATTCAAATCGAGACATAAGGACTTCAAATCAGCGGAAAAAGTAGACGGCCGGAGACTCCGCGTGGGTGAGTCAGTCACAAACAAACGGCGGAGAGGCCCTCCAGCAAGCGGCGGGCAAGCGCATGATTGAAGGCAAAAGCAGATCCCTCACCGCC
>PLZZ01000109.1:468-1250 GCA_003153585.1 Acidobacteriota bacterium
AGGATTCACGTAGCCGACATTTTTCCCCAGCGACTGATTGACCCGCGCGAGCAAGCCGGCCCAGAGTGGCGCTACGGCGCTGGTTCCGCCGATGACGGTGGCGCTTCCGTCCACGATGACGTTGTAGCCGGTCTCGGGGTCCGCGTCTCCGGAGACGTCCGGCACGCCGCGGCCGACAAAACCGCTGGGCGATTTCGGCACGCCGGCTTGCTGCTGATACGTTGGAAGGGCAAAAAATCCGCTGACTCCGCCGCCGGTTGCGCCTTCGCCGCTGGCAAGCTCGTTCCAGGCAACTTCCGATGTGATTGTCGCGCCCGACAAACTCAGCCGCGTGCCGCCGCAACCGACGACGTAAGGACTGGACGACGGAAAATCCACGGTGGGTGTGTTGTCGGTGGAACCGTCGGTCGAGCCGCTATCTCCGGAAGCAGCGAGGACGGTGACGCCCATGGTGGCGGCGTCCTGGCAGGCCGAGCTGAAAGAATTCATCGCTTGCTGCGTCCAGGAGCTTTCCGGGCCGCCCCAACTGATGGAAATGATCGCGGGGCGATTCGTCGTGTCATGGACGGCGGTGGTCAGCGCGTCGAGAAAGCCCTGGTCGGTGTTGGTGGTGAAATATACGGCGATCTGCGCGGCGGGAGCGATGGCGCCGACGACTTCGATATCGAGTTCCACTTCGCCGTCGGGGCCGTCAGGATCGCCGGTGGGGGAATTCGAGCCGCCATCAACCGGGACAACCGTGATTTTGGGCTGAGAAATTTTGAGGCCGGCGAAATATTTTG